>JAUZOW010000033.1 GCA_030706225.1 Bacteroidota bacterium
ACTCTCCCTTCCCCCGGGTGGGGGAAGGGCAGGGGATTGGTGCTGATAATCTTGACTTCTTAATACTACAAGTGTAAAATTAGACATTTATGCCTATTTTTAACCTGTAGGATTTTTAGGGCTATTTACAAAAATAATTTTAGAAACACTTTTATCGAACTATGTACAATTTCCCTGTAGTTGATTGATATCCGCTATTTAGGAAATACAAATAACCTCCGGAAGAATATTTTGAAATATTAATGTTTAACAAATGTTTTCCTGCCGTAAAAAATTCGTCGATCAGGATTCCGCATTCTTCTCCAACAATTGTATATAATTTTATAATCACTCTACCTGGTTTATCTAATTTAATATCAAAATGTACGATTTGATCACACGGATTTGGGTAAAGCTTACAATTGAAAGCATTGTTTATTCTTTGATTTTCATCTGTTCCGGTCCACACACTGTATGGAGCATCAAACATAGAAACACCATTCCCCATTGAATTTTTTGCATTCCAGACGCAAACTCCGTTTTGTGCTTCATAATTTGTACTAATTCTCGGAAATGGGGCTTTATCAATATCCACGTCATTATATCCTGTCGAGATTTGATTCCAATGATCCGGATTTGTCAGATTTACATCATTAATGATATACGGTAATTTTTTAGTAGTTGAATCATAAAAAGTCCCCATAAACATTTGACTATATGGATTATATGCTATGTCGAGCTCATCATTATAATGATTCGGAAGCCCAAAGGAAAATTCGGTAAAATGGGTCGATGTAGTTGATCTCTTATTATAAAAGCCTGCCAGCTGAAATTGCTCTGAAGCTTGATTAAGAACTTCAAATGATGCCACCTGGGTTATGTCGGAACTGTCATTATTTGCATTATCTGCCTGGCATGAAATGACTGGTTTGCGACATTTATTAATAAAATTCGGATTCAGGCTATCCAGACATACAGGCGTAGTCATTAAACTATTAAAACCGGGTTCTGTATGAGCCGTATATATATGCCCAATCGTATCAGATGCATTTAATTTATCTTCCCAAACTGCATAATATCTTCCTGAATTTTTTGAACTGCTTCGTCCATAAGCAAGATTTACATGCGAATAATGCCTCGTGGTCGATGATTTTACAATCTCAGTATGATCAAAATTCAGTCCGCCATTACTTGAAGAACAGAAAACGATATCATCAATCGGATAATTATGTTGTGTTCTGGAATATAAAATCGCAATACTGTATGGATTTGAATTTCCTGCAGGATATATTCCATCCGTTAAGAGTGCAATATCGTGGATGTCACTCTCGTCATCTAACAAGATATCTTCAAATTCACCTGTTATCCCGTTAAATTTTCCACAAGCTCCTTGCTCTATGTGATAAGGACTGTAGTAAACAAATATTGCACTTAAAAAATATTTAATATCATTTTCCGAAGTTCCGCAGGCTGCGATTTCAATTTTTTTGATAATGGATTGGCCTGAAAACCAATTATTATCACAAGAATATATTAAATTCCAAGTGATACCCTGATCGGTAGAACGAAATACATAATAAGTATACCCATTCCCTATTGAATCGTTAGTCCAGTAACATGCATAAAGCCATCCGTTAAATGCAGAACATATTGACACATTACGTTGGTCTCTTAAAGGATTGTTGTTTATTACAATATCCTTTCCGAAGGCAGGGGATTCATGTGATTTCAAGGGTATACTACTGTTGTTGAAAAAATTGTTTTGTGCTTTCAAGGGGAAAGAAGACAACAACAAAACCATTCCCAACCATAAAAAGGGTAATGAAATTTTCATAAGATGCAGATAATTGAAAAAAATTTAATAGTATTATTGCTGTAAATTAAGAGTATAAATTTGGAAAAGTCAAAGAAATTAATAAATATAAAATACGATGATAAAATATATAATCCGAGAATTGCAATCATTCTGGTGATGTCTGGTGACAAATCATGACACGTGACAACCAAAAATTTAAACCCCGAAACCAGCGTTACAAAGAAAATGAGAGACAGAAATGAACCCACCAATGCCACCAACCATGATGAAATTCAGGACTTAACAGGTATTGTTCCGCTTCAAGACGGAATGCTCCTGAAGTAAATGCCACTCCTGCCGAATTCTCAAGCATAAACCGGGATACACTCCGGGCGTTTATCGTATATGGATTGGTATGATTGAAAAGACCTCCCTGCAAAGTTGCATCATAACCGACAAGCCTTCCTGTCGAATGCCCGTAAAGATAAATCTGGTTATTTCGCCGGTGGTTTTCACGGTTGATCTGACTTTTTTCAATCCCCAAATCCGAAAAATAAGGATTGAACCATCCGGCCCTGAAACAAAATCCTCCTTCCAGATTGGTGTACAGTGTCCCAAAGGAACCGCCACCTGCGGTGTTTATCTCGATATTTTCTTCTGAAACCAGTCCTTTTTCCAAATTCAGATTGTAATTGGCGATGACATCGTTCCGGATCTGATATTCCCATCCCAAAGGCTCATTGTTGGTGGGAACCGCTGCGTGAAACGACTTCTGAACAAATTCCCCCAGCGAATACGGTCCGATAACTCCCAAATCAAGTTCCCCGGTTTGACGATACTTCCTGGCAGGATCATTGGTGATCTTGTAAGTTCCGAAATAAAGATAGGCCGCATAGGGACGGTCCCCGTAATGTATTCCTCCGGTTTTTGTCGTTGAAGGTGTGTACATGTTCTGGACAAGGCAGGCTCCGTAATAGTTCATCCCGCTATGCCAGTATGGAACCATAAATAAATTGAGAGGTGAAGCAATGAGAAAAGGCGAAATCAGGTCAAAACGAAGGCCATTCGTATAAAATTGATCGGTATTGTTCAGGATGTCGTTATCAAAATTGATCTTTAATATGCTTTCCCTGCTAAGCTCTATCATGGATTGAAAAGGAGGATTTTCCTCCCGGGATAAAAGAAATTCCCGGCTCAGAGGTTCACTGATATCAATCAGGATGTTTTGCCTGCGAAGCCATTGGATCCGGGAAATGACCAGGCTGTCCGTCCGCAAGGGAACTGCTGATGTTATTGCTTTTGTGAGTTGAACACTTTTGGGTTTTATTTTTTCTCCTGCTGGATTTTTTTGACGAATTGTATTGGGCCTCTGTGGAACAGGTTTTTTAGGAATATTTGATAATGGATTTTGGGAAGGAGTTGTGACTTTGTTTTCAGAAAGCTTTAATAACGGGTGCGGCTGCTCAGGTTCATTGCAATGGCAGAAAAATATGCAGACAGAGACCAGGATAACCCATCTTTTCATAAGGATTACAAATGTATAATTTTATTTTTTCCTTCATTTTCTGATAATGAAGAGATGATATGATTTCTTTTCTATAATTTTGAATGTCTTGAAATCAATATTTAAAATCGGATTAATCCTCGCTTTATTTCTGGGAACGTTTATTCCCGGCATAACCCAACCTGTTCTTGTGCTGGAAAAGATCGGAACAAGGAGCCGTTTTATATATTCGCCAGGGAATTTGATAAAAATCAGGCTTCATAAGCCGGATACAGTGATGCATGGATATCTGCTTGCAGTTCAGGATAGTTCGATGATTCTTTCTCTTTTATCATCCAAAAGATATGAACATGCCAGAAGCAAGACAAGTGAGGATGTGAAATTTTTTTCGAATATAAATGAAGTGACGATCCCGTATAAAAATATTGACTTTTTCTACCATCGGTCAGGTGTTCTAAGGAACTTCAGTTCCAAGTTTGGGATAGCGGCTATTATGTATTTTACAATCATTTCACTGGATCATGTTTTCAATCACCAGGCAGTATTTACGAAAGATGTGTTTATCGTTTCCGGTTCCTGTGCAGGGATTTCAGCAATCAGTTTTACATTTACCCAACACAGGTATAAGGTTGGCACCCATTGGAAAATAAAGGTTATGGATTTCCATTCCTGGTAAAAAGATTAGATTTCTTCCAGTAATTCCTTAATTATCAATGTCATTTGTGGTTCGATCTCACTGGCAGCATCGATGACATGTTTATGGGTTATTTCAACAATTTTTCCGGGAACTCCGAGGTCGGAAATTACGGAAAAAGCGAAGCATTTTAGTCCCATATGACGGGCTGCAATGACTTCAGGAACCGTTGACATTCCAACGGCATCTGCGCCGATAGCGCGGATATATCGATATTCGGCAGGTGTTTCATAGGTCGGGCCGGAAACGGCAGCATATACACCTTTTTGAAGGGAAATGCCATGCCTGTTCGCAATTTCAAATACTTTCCCGATCAATTCTTTATCATAAGCATGACTCATATCAGGAAACCGGATACCCAGTTCTTCTTCATTTTTTCCGATCAGAGGATTTGTCTTGATCAGATTGATATGATCTTCAACAATCATAAGGTCTCCGACTTGAAATTCAGGGTTTACGCCTCCACAAGCATTCGAAAGAATCAACAGTTTAATACCCAGAAATTTCATGACTCTGACCGGAAAAACGACTTCATCCATCGAATAGCCTTCGTAGAAATGAAATCTGCCTTGCATAGCTACGATATTTTTTCCACTCATAGTCCCGAAGATCAATTGCCCTTTATGCCCGTCGACGGTTGAAACCGGGAAATTCGGAATGGATTGATAAGGGAAAGAGTCGATGGCTTTGATTTCATTGACCAGGCCACCCAGCCCGGTTCCGAGGATGATCCCTATTTCAGGACGAATAGTGGTTTTTGACAACAGATAATCGGCGGTTTCTTGAATTTTTTTCAACATAGTTCAGGATCATTTTATCAAATATAGTTTTATCACTCCCATGAAAATCGGTTTCAATGGGAATGTAAAATAACGGAAGATCTTTTAAAATAGTACCGGCTGCTTCAGAAGAACGAAAACGCATGGCATCTTTCTCTGTAGTGATGATTATTTTTTTTTGTGTTGGAAGATCCAGGTAATGCTGACGGATGTTTTCCAGGTCTTCATTTGTAAAAACGTGGTGATCGGAATAGCGGAGAAGGGTAAGATCACTGCACGTTCGTTTTACATGTTCGCAAAGCAGGGAGTCGTTGGCTATTCCGCTGACAAGCAAGACGTACGAAGTTTTCTGGGGAAGTGAGCCATTGGAATATTTAAAAACCGGTACAGGGTCCATATACCGGATGTAAGAAAAAAAGAGTTGCTGGTTTTTATTCGGGTTGATCTCTTCAATGATTTTTCTTCGGGTTATCGGTGAAAATACTTTGGGAGTCTTGGTCACAACAATGATATCGGCACGCCGGGCTCCGCAGGCAAATTCCCTTAATCTTCCGGAAGGAGCTACATGATCGTCATGATAAATGCAATTATAATCGGTCAGCAGGATATTCAGGCCTGGTCTAATGAACCTGTGCTGAAAAACATCATCCAGGAGAATGACATCCAGATCCGGATATTTCTTCGACAAATTCTCAACCCCTCTGTTCCGTTGTTCATCCACTGCCACCTTAACAGAATCAAACTTTTTAGCGATCTGAAGTGGTTCATCTCCAATACTCTTTGCATCAGACATGCCACTTCCTAAAAGGAACCCTTTGGTTCTCCTTCCATATCCTCTGCTCAGAGTGGCTACCGAAAAAGATTTCTTTAAAAGCCTGACCAGATATTCAATATGTGGTGTTTTCCCGGTTCCACCAAACGACAGATTTCCGATGCCGATCAGGGGAATTTCATGCTTTCTTGAAGGGATGATCCTGAGATCAAATAAAATATTTCTCAGGGCCATGATGGAACCATACAGTAAGGATAAAGGATATAAGAATATCTGAATGAGAGTCATGTGACTGAGAAAAAGGCGAAGATAAGAAAAATAGATGAAATCTTCAGTCATTTTACATTTTCATATCTTTGAAATTGAAAATCTAAGAAAAATGAAATTACATATTCTGCAACAGGTTTTGGAATCATTTGCACCACGGGCATATCAGGAATCCTATGATAATTCAGGAATTCAACTGGGTGAACCTGATACCGAGATATATGGAGCGCTGGTAACGCTTGATGTTACGGAAGAAATTGTGGAAGAAGCCATTCAAAAGAAATGTAATTTGATTGTTTCCCATCATCCCGTCTTATTTCATAGCCTGAATTCCATTACCGGGAAAAATCCTGTGGAAAGAATTATCCTCAAGGCAATACGCTTTAATATTGCCATTTATTCCATTCATACTTCCCTGGATAATTACCGTTATGGACTGAATGCATTTGTCGCACAAAAACTTGGATTAACCGGAGTATCGCTTTTAATGCCTAAAACAGGGACATTATCCAAGCTGGTCACATTTTGTCCGCTGGATCATGCAGGTAAAGTCCGCCAGGCCATGTTTGAAGCAGGGGCGGGGCATATCGGTAATTATGATTGCTGCAGCTATAATTCGGATGGAAAGGGAACATTCAGAGCATTGGAAAATACGCATCCATACGTTGGGAAATTGAATGAATTACATTTTGAAAATGAAACAAGGATCGAAGTTATTTTCCCATCCTATCTTACCCCGGTTATTGTGGATGCCCTTCTGAAAAACCATCCTTATGAAGAAGTGGCCTATGATGTCTATTCTCTGTCAAACCAGGATCCTTTATCTGGAAGTGGAATAACAGGCCGGCTTGAAAATCCGGAAGAAGAAAAAGAGTTTTTAACCCGTATCAAAGAGATATTCGGAATCCCGGTTTTACGACATTCTTCCCTGACGGGAAAACCGGTTCAGAAAGTGAGCATCTGTACGGGAGCCGGAGGATTTCTGTTACAAAAGGCTATGGAAATTAACTCCGATGCTTTTCTTACATCAGATCTCCGGTATCATGATTTTTTCATTCCCGATGGAAAACTTTTACTGGTAGATACAGGCCATTATGAAAGTGAACATTTTGTAAAAGAATTGATCTCTTCAATGTTAATTGAAAAATTTTCTACCTTTGCAATCCTGATTTCTGAAATTAACACAAATCCTGTAAATTATTATATATAAATCATTTAAATATATGGCAAAAACAACCAAACAGCCCGTTGCCACCTCGACCCCTTCAAAACTAAAAAAAGCAGAGGATACTGAAAAGAAGGAAGAAAAGAAGGAAGAAAACAAAGCCGTTTCCAGGACAGCTAAGGCAAAGAAAGAAGAAAAAGAGGTAAAGGTTGAAGAAGTAAAACCGGCTCAGAAGCCTGCCAAAACTACAGAGGAAAAAGATAAAGCAGAGGTAACCATCGAGAAAAAGCTGATGGCTCTTTATAATTTGCAGCAAATAGATTCCCAGATCGATAAAATCCGGATCATTCGCGGGGAATTACCTCTGGAAGTCCAGGATCTGGAAGATGAAATTGCAGGACTCGAAACCCGTATTGATAATTATATTCAGGAATCTGAAGGATTCGAAAAATCGATCGGGGAAAAGAAAACAGCCATCAAAGAAAGCCAGGCCCTGATCAAAAAATATGAAGATCAACAAATGAATGTCCGGAATAACCGGGAATACGATTCTTTATCTAAAGAAGTTGAATTTCAGAACCTTGAAATTCAACTGTCCGAAAAAAGAATCCTCGAATACCAACAGAGCCTGGAAGAGAAAAAAATTGAAATTGAAAAATTCCAGCAGGTTTTACAAGACAGGAAAAACGACCTGGAAATCAAAAAGAGTGAACTGGATGATATCATCGCTGAAACTGAAAAAGAAGAAAACGATCTTGTAAAAAAATCGGAAGAAAACCGTAAATTTATTGAAGAAAGACTGATTACAGCGTATACCCGTATCCGTAAAAATGCAAGGAATGGTCTTGCGGTCGTTCAGATTGAAAGAGATGCCTGCGGCGGTTGCTTTAATAAGATTCCTCCTCAGCATCAGTTGGATATCCGGATGCATAAGAAAATTATTGTTTGTGAATATTGCGGAAGAATTCTTGTGGATGACGGCATCATCAATTTGGTGAGCTGATGACCTTTCTTCCTCCGTCGGGGAAAGCATTGAAGATGAAGCAATGGCTTCTTTTCAATGCTTTCTTTTTTTTACCCCTGATCCTGTTTGCCCAGTTCCGTTTTAATGCTACTTGCCGGGAAGCCTATTCGGATATTACTTCACTTCATTTCGGAGAAGCCAGGGCTTTTCTTGATCAAGCCAGATTAACCGATCCTGGAAACCTGATCCCTGATTACCTTGAGAATTATATGGATTTCCTGTCCGTATTTATCGGGGAAGAACAGGAAAGGTATGATTTATTCAAAAAAAATTATTCCGCACGTGAGCGACGGATTGAGAAAGCCCGGAAAGATTCCCCTTTTTATCATTATTGTCTGGGTAATATGTTTCTTCAAAAAGGAATCCTTAGTGCAAAATTCGGAGAATATGCTTCTGCAGCCGCCGATGTTAACAGGGCTTACAGAGAACTGACAGAAAATGAAAGAGAATATCCCTCTTTTCTTCCCCAAAAGACAAATCTTGGGGTAATCCACATTTTGGCCGGATTGGTTCCGGATAATTACAAATGGGCGCTTTCTTTGTTGGGAATTAAAGGAGATGTTGAACAAGGATTGATGGAAATCAAAACGATAGCCTGTTATTCCGGCAAGGATGAGTTGCTGTGCCGGTTAAAGATTGAGGCTTTGTTTTATCTGGCCGTAGCAGATGCTAACCTGGGGAAAGACAGACAGGAATCGCTGGATCTGATCCGTTTGGCAGAAATGCAATCGGGTTCGGAAATTTCATCCAATCCACTTTTTATCTATGCAAAAGCGAGCATTCTGATGAAATGCGGGAAAAACGAAGAAGCTCTTTTGGTGTTGAATAGGTACTGTTTGAAGAAGGGAAATTTTCCTTTTTATTTCCTTGATTTTCTTACCGGAAAAGCCAGGCTGAACCGGCTGGATCCGGATGCAGACCGTTATTTTATCCGGTTTCTGAAAAATTTCAGAGGGAAAAGTTATATAAAATCTGCATATCAGAAACTGGCCTGGAGTTATCTGGTCAGAAAGGATACGGCAAGATACAGGGAATATATTGGGAAAGTGAAGATCCGTGGAAATATGCTGATTGATGGTGACCGTCAGGCGATGAGGGAAGCAGAAAAAGGAGAACAGCCGAATATCATCTTACTGAAAGCACGTTTGTTATCTGATGGGGGATATAATAAAAAAGCGCTGGATATACTTGAAAATCAATATGGTTCCCGTGATTTTCAAAACCGGAAAGATTTAACGGAATATTATTATCGTCTGGGTCGTATTTGCCAGGATTCCGGAATGGATAACCAGGCATTAAAATATTTCAGGATTGCCTACACGGAAGGAAATACTTTGCCTTATTACTTTGCTGCCAATGCAGCTCTTCAATCTGGAATTATCTATGAAAGGAGAGGGGACCTTAAAAATGCAGGGAATCAGTATCGTCTTTGTCTCTCCTTAGATTATGATGAATATAAAGCCAGCCTAAGCCAGAAGGCTAAGGTTGGCTTAAAACGTATCAGCAGGAAAAAAACTTAGAATCTGATTCCGAGGGTGACTACAGCAGAATGGGTGTAGCTGTTCAGCGTTGCCGGATTCATGCCGGTATAGTTATAAAGGTAGTAATTGTCTTTCAACCCTGACCAAACATAAGCTGCGTCAATGTAAAAATGCTGGCCCCTGTATCCGGCTCCTCCGGAAATAACCGTTTGTTCACCTAATGAACCACCGTTTTTGTATGGAGATCCATAATATCCAAATCCTCCACGTACACGGAAATTCCCGATTCTCCATTCGGTACCTACACGCACGTTAAGTGGTGACACATATGAATCACGGATTTCCTGGTTTACATCGTGGAAATACCCGTCGTCATTATCGTCATGAAAACGTGCTGATTTATAGTTCACGTATTCATATTCTCCCGAGATCAGTCCGTATTTTCCAATAATAAAAGCAAGGCTTCCAATTGCGCGGAAAGGAGTAGTCATCTCGTAATCATAGTCGCCATCCGGAGAATACTGGGTGTTATCCCATGATGAGGAATCGAAATGGGCTGTCATGTCGCTGTTCCATCTGTCGTGCATATTTCCAAAATAAGTTGGTGTATGGATAGCAGCTCCGATCCTTATCCATCCGGCGGGACGGTAAAGAACTCCGACTTTCAAATTGAGTCCAGTACCATGGGTTTCCAGAGTCTGGTTATATTTCATAGAACGGAAATAAGGAATGGATTCATCGGTCCGGGTTTCCCTGTAAGTGGAGGTTTCATAATAACTGACGGAGGGAATGCCGATTGTGGCGCCAAAATAAAGAATATCATCATAATTGGCACTGAATGCCATATCGAATTCATTGATCGATCCGGAGGTTGTGACTGCTTTCTCCTGCAGAACACCTCCATTCGCAGCATCATTTGTATACCTGTGTGCTGTGGAATCATAATAAATCAATCCGGAATTATATGCCAGTGCAGCATCAAATGGATAATTGTCATTGATTTCGGATGGAGTTATTCCGGATATGCCGTTCAGAAAACCGGAATACATCGACAGCAACGAACTTGAATTGTTCTGTCCTTTAATGAAGTAACGTGTATTGAAATCGTTCTGCCGGTTGACTCCAATTGCGAAGTTAAAATTCTGAAAGCCACCTGTTTTAACTTTAGCGGGTTGCATGGAAAATACCACACCGAAGTTTCCCAGATTACAATTGACTTTGTTATCTGTTCCTGTGGTTCCATTGAATGTGGAATTAGTATTTCCTACCCAGAATTCAGGAGAGATGGTCATTTCCATGCTTTTAAAAAGTCCCAGACCAGCAGGGTTGGTGGCAATAACTGAAAAATCACCACCGACAGCGCTCATGGCTCCGGCCATACCCTGAAACCGGGCTGTACCGCCATATAAAATTCTGGAATAACGTAAGGCATCGGTTGCATTCTGAGAAAATGCCGTCAGAGATAAAATCCCTGCTATAAAAATGATTGTCAGTCGTTTCATATGAGTAATTTTAAAAATCAGAAATTATCTTCTTCTTCCATTTCCGGATGAACTGCCGGAAGAACTGCCGGAAGAACCACTGGAGCGCGAAGGTGCAGAGTAGCTGCTGCCTCCGGAACGTGATGGAGCTGAATAGCTGCTTCCTCCTGAACGGGAGGGTGAAGAGTACCCGGAATTTCCTGAGCGTGAAGGAACGGAATAAGTAGGCGATGGGTTATTCCGTGATGGTTGACCGTAAGTTCTGGAGTTTCCTGGGTTTGAATAATTCCGGTTGTTGTTGGAAGGTATAGAATAATTCTTCCGTTGATTGGTATTCGAAGGTTGTGTTCTGACATTACTCTGTGAGCGAGGGGTCAGGTATTCCTGACTTGATTTAGGTTGTCTGTATGAAGGAGAAGAATACTTCTGAGTTTCAACGGTTCTGCTGGGTTGAGCATTGACTTCCGGCCGGACATATCGCGGAGCTGTTTTCTGACTCTGACGCTGTGCATAATTATTGCCTGAACGTTGGTAATTTGCTCCCTGTCGTTGTGCGGGACGTGAATACTGATAGCGTTCCTGATCCGGAGATACTTTTGGGGATACTCCGCTATTGACAGTTGAACGGGTTGCACCGGAGCCTGTCGGACGTGAATATGAAGGAGCAACACGTTGATTGGCTGTTGCAGGACTTGTCGTTTCGCCTGGAGCTCTGAGGTTTCTGTTGTGGTTATCAGGGCCACCGTTACCCGGTGTAAACGACCGGCGGGGTCCGTAATATGAATAATACGGAGAGAATCCATGATGCCAGTCATACATTCCATCCCAGTATCCGTTCCAGTATCCATTGTAATAACCTGACCAGTAGTCATAGGGATATCCCCAGGAATAATACGGTGAATACCATCCATAAGGATAATTCCAGGAAAAATACGGAGAATACCAGGGATAACCCCAGCCAAAGTCCCAATTGTCACCCCAGCCAAAACCGACTCCCCAGGAAAATCCAGAACCCCAGTAAGGCCAGTAACTTCCATTGATGTATATATTTACATCCGGGGAAGATTGGGAAGCAGATTGGGAAGTTGAATCATAATTACCCGGGTTGGTATAGGTTTCATCATAATATGTAGCGTCTTTTACCGGATGTTTGAATCGTTTGATTCGTGAGGAATAATCATAATCATCATACCATCCCGAAGAGGAAGTGGAAGACGATGATGCGGCCAATTTACCGGTATCGCTGGATGCAAGGGTTTGAGGTGCTGAAAGATCCTGATCCTTTGCTATTTCGCGGACTGCATGAACATGTTTGGGACGAGAGTAATATACATCGTCGTTATTTGTAGTTGCACTTTGCGGGGTTTTACAACCTGCCAGGAGAGATAAAGCAACAATTCCGATTAAAAAAAGCTTTTTCATAATGTACCTCCTTGATGGTTGGTTTGAAGTGTCGTTTGAAAACGGGGTTTCATGATATTTTATTACTTTTGTAATCTATTTATAATTCTATAAAAAACAGCAAAAATCATACCACACAAACGAAATGGCTAAAGATTTCCCTACCCGTGCAGAAAATTATTCTCAATGGTATAATGACCTGGTAATCAAAGCTGATCTGGCTGAAAATTCAGCTGTCAGAGGTTGTATGGTCATTAAACCTTATGGCTATGCCATTTGGGAAAAGATACAGTTGAACCTTGATAAGATGTTCAAAGATACCGGACATTCCAACGCATATTTTCCACTTTTTATTCCTAAATCCTTTTTCAGCAGGGAAGCAAGCCATGTAGAAGGCTTCGCCAAAGAATGTGCCGTTGTTACACATTACCGACTAAAAAATTCTCCTGACGGGAAAGGTGTTGTAGTTGATGATGATGCGAAGCTGGAAGAGGAACTCATCGTTCGTCCTACCTCTGAAACAATCATCTGGGATACATATAAAAACTGGATCAAATCTTACCGCGATCTTCCCATTCTGATCAACCAATGGGCTAATGTGGTACGCTGGGAAATGCGTACCCGCTTATTCCTCCGGACTTCTGAATTTCTCTGGCAGGAAGGTCATACGGCTCACGCTACCCGTGAAGAAGCAATCCGGGAAGCGGAAACCATGCTGAATGTCTATACTACTTTTGCCCAGGATTGGATGGCTCTTCCGGTTATACAGGGAGTTAAAAGCCCGGCAGAACGTTTTGGCGGTGCGGTCGAAACTTATGCCATTGAAGCTATGATGCAGGATGGTAAGGCTCTTCAGGCCGGTACATCTCATTTCTTAGGGCAAAATTTTGCCAAAGCATTCGATGTCAAATTTTTAAATAAGGAAAATCAGCTGGATTATGTATGGGCGACTTCCTGGGGCGTCTCTACCCGTTTGATGGGCGCCCTGATCATGTCCCACTCGGATGACAATGGACTGGTTCTCCCTCCTAAATTAGCCCCAATACAGGTTGCTATTGTTCCTGTTTTCAAAACGCCGGATCAGCTTAGCTTTATCAGCGAGACCGCGATTGCAATTAAAAAAGAACTGGAAGCTAAAGGAATCCGGGTGAAATTTGATGACAGAGATACCCGGACACCAGGATGGAAATTCAGCGAATATGAATTTAAGGGAGTCCCGGTCAGACTGACCATTGGTCCACGCGATATAGAAAAAGGGACTATTGAAGTATCCCGCCGGGATACTCTTGAAAAAGAACATTATCCCATGACCGGAGTATGCGACCGGATTGCCGATCTTCTCGGCCAAATCCAGAATAATTTATTCCAGAAAGCTCTTGATTACCGTGAAGCTCGTACTTATCGTGTGGATGATTATGAAGAATTCAAGCAGATTCTTGATAAAGGAGGCTTTATTTATGCTCACTGGGATGGAACCAAAGAAACAGAAGCCCGGATCAAGGAAGAAACCAAAGCAACAATTCGCGTGATCCCTCTGAATAATCCGCAGGAACCTGGAAAGTGTATTTATTCAGGTAAGCCGTCCAAAGAGCGGGTTATTTTTGCCCGGGCATACTGATCAGAAAGGAATCAACTGTCCGGTCCCTTCAATATGTGTCTTGATAACCAGGGGATTGCCTGTGTAGTAAATATTTCCAATGGAACCAATAGTCGCTTCCAGGAAATAATTTGAATACACATAGCAATCGTTTGATCCTTTGTTGGTTACATAAGTATATGATGACTTCAGGTTTCGGCAGTCGAAAAGTCCGTAATCGCCGGCATAAATCGATGTGATGGGACATATACCCCTGAGTTTGTAATCAACCGTCCCCATCTGAAGAATAAACTGGCCGGAACCGGTTTTCATCAGCAAATCAATCACTCCGCATCCTCCCCATGCTTCTACATGAAGGGAATCGGACCGGAGAGTATCCGTTGCTGTTATATCTCCGGAAGACAGATAATAGATCTTGATCAGATTTTTAACAGAGACATATACATTGATGGGTTTACTATAACTCCGGACCCAATTGCAGGTATTAAAATTATTGATCGTCAGCTGACGGTTTTCTACTTCGGTCACAATTCCCGGAAGAAGATTTTCCCCTGCTTCAACCATTACACGGTTGATCGTATCCTGATGAAGAAAAACATTGACATTGCCTCTTACATCAAGACTATCGAAATCAGATATTTTCCGGGGCTCGCGTTTTATAGGTCCTGTACTGGATATGCAGACTCCTTCTTTATTGCATCCAGGGAGGATTAAAAAGCCGGATAACAATATGAAAATCACCAGCAATAGGATAGAAATCTTATTAGTTGACTTTATTTCTCCCATAAAACTGTTCAAATTTATAACCCAGTCCCCAGCCGATATAATCAGCCCGGCCGAAATGGACTTTCAACATGATATTTGAAAAGAAATGCTTCGTAAAATCGTATTGAAAAGAGATCTTTTCATAAAGAGGTCCATTGCTTCTTTCCTGACCGCCCAGATAATATCCAAGATTAATAAGTACACTGAATTTTGACATGACAAGCTGGTAAGCCCCGTTAACACCCGGTCGTAAAAGATTAAGCTTGTTGGTCACGACTTGTCCATGTGATTCCAGAACGGCCTTATGGGATTCATCATAGGAAAGGTCAAGCCCTATTCCAAAACTGCTTTTTTTACTGACCGGATACAGCGTGTTTTCGTACAAATGATATACCCGGAAATTCTTTCCGTATACGGCTGTCATGTTCTTATACCCTGCAGAAAGCCCGAAATAGAAATCAATCCTGTGTTTAATGATCACTTCAAAGGGATCTGTAGGTGGGTAGATCTTGTCGGTGATGTATGGATTTTCCCTGACCAGCCGGTAGGCCAGTCCCACATTGACCATGGGAAGGTTGATCCCGTAATTTGGAAGTTTCAGGGAACCATTGGAAAAGTGCTGAAGGTTGATTCCAAGGGAAGTGGTAAATCGCGGGGATATTTTATACCTGAAATCGAACATCAGGTTGACCGCTGCATTTAAATGAGAGCCGATGGCCAGGTTCTTGTAATTCTTAAGTCGGTCGAAGGGTTTGGTAATATATCCGGCTCCCAGTCCGAAACGGAATCCCATCATAAAATTTTTATGACGGAAAATGGGAAAATCGACATAAGGGAAGATTGCATAAACAGATCCAAGATATGGGGATTTCCCAAGCCCTGAATACCAGAAACTCATTCCGATCACCGGGTATCCGAAATTACGCTCCCATATGTATTTCCCGTAAGTTTCCTGCTGGAGATTCAGCTCAAATGCCGGCAGATGGCTGTTAAACAAGTCCAGCTCCATATGCTGTGCATAGAGAAATCCATAGTAGTACCTTCCTTCCACCAGCATATTCGAGGTAAAAAGCGCATGCTCCTGCTGGGCATTCGCTCCACCGGATGATAAATAAGTCAGTGCCAGCAAGATCAGTACAGGGTGGATTGTATGTAATCGGTGCTCTGTCATTCACGGAGAAATTTTTCTCCGGTTCAAAATTAAGCCGAATATTTGACCTTTAAAAGGATGGCCTTCTGTAAACAACGTCCAAAGTGATAAATCCTTATTTTTGCCAAAAAAAAAGAATGGAAAATAAAATTGCAGCATTCCGGAAATTACTGGAGATTATGGATGAACTTCGTGCAAAATGTCCATGGGATAAGAAGCAGACTCTGGAAAGCCTGCGTCATTTGACTATCGAAGAAACATATGAATTATCGGATGCTATCCTGGATAATGATATGGATGATATAAAGAAAGAGTTGGGTGATCTGATAATGCACATTGTATTTTATTCCAAAATTGCATCTGAAAAGAATGCCTTTGACATAGGAGATGTTTTGGAATCGATCAATGCCAAGTTGATTCACCGTCATCCACATATTTTCGGAGATGTTAAGGTAAAGACCGCAAAAGATGTCGCTGAAAACTGGGAAAAAATAAAATTGCAGGAAAAAGGCCATGAATCTGTTTTTTCAGGTGTGCCCAAAGCTCTTCCGGCGCTTGTAAAGGCTTACCGTATTCAGGAAAAAGCCAGTGGCGTAGGATTTGACTGGGAAAAAACGGAACAGGTTTGGGATAAAGTGGTGGAAGAAATCCGCGAACTAAAAACGGAAGTGATTGGCAATGGCTCAAGAGAACGTAAGGAAGAAGAATTGGGAGATCTGATCTTTGCACTGGTGAACTATGCAAGGTTTATTGATGTTAATCCGGAAGATGCTCTGGAAAGAACAAACCGGAAATTTATCGACCGCTTTCAATATATCGAAGATAAAGCCAAATCCATGAACAAACCCTTGCAGGAAATGACTCTTGCCGAAATGGATGTGTTTTGGAATGAAGCAAAAAAACTCCGGTAAATTAAAACTTTAAAATGAGGATTCGTCTACAGAACTTCTTATCAAGAGATTTTTATGTCCCGGCAGGATTGCTGGTCCTGAACCTCTTTTTAAAGATGCTTTTCCTCAACAGCCGTGATCTGGCAATGGATGAGCCTTTTACAGTGTTTTATGCACAAGGCGGCTTGCCATTTATTTTTCATATGCTTCCCTCGGAGAATAACCCTCCGTTGTTTTTTCTTCTGCTTCATTTCTGGATTAACATTTTTGGAATATCCGTTTTCTCTGTCCGGTTTTTGTCATGCATTTTCAGCTCTTTGCTGGTACTGGTAATCTGGCTTATTGGACGAAAATTTATCTCTTTCCGGACAGGACTGGTTGCTTCGCTGTTGTATACATTTTCGGGCTATGAAATACTTTTTGCCCATGAAGCCAGGGTTTATCCTCTTTTTGCTTTTCTGACTGCCTTGTCTTTTTTTCTTTTCTTATCAATGGTCAGGGAACCAAAGAAAAAAAAGTATCCTGTTTTATTGACAATAACCAATATTTTGCTGATATATTCTCATTTTTTCGGGTTTGTAGCGTTGTTAACTCAGGTAGTATGCTGTTTGGCGATAAAAGAAATCAGACAGAAAGTACTCAGATTTTATCTGATCACTCTAGCACTTACGCTGGTTGCCTTTATTCCGTATTTTCCCATAACTCTTTCACGTTTTTCCGCTTCGTCCGGTGGAACATGGATACCGGCTCCCCAATGGAGTGATCTTTATACAATGGTTTGGAGGTTCAGCAATGCTCCGGTTGTGACGGTATTTTTTATTTTAATTCTGTCAGGTGCAGGAATAATGTTTTGTATCCGTTCCCGGAGATGGGAGATATTGGATAAAAACGCAGTACTCATGGTTATCCTATGGTTTTTCTTTCCTTTCCTGTTCCTGTTTCTGGTCTCTTTCCGGACTCCCGTATTTCTTGATCGCTATATGATTTTTATTACCCCAGCCTGGTACTTACTTATTGCCATGGCAATAGACCGGCTGTCGGTAAACCGTTTTTCGGGGTATATCCTGATCACAGCAACCGTTACATCCATGTTAATTACATTTAATCCGGATGTCGACAATAAAAGAAGGATAAAGGAGGTAGTAGCTAAGGTAGAATCCCTTAAAAAACCGGGAGTACCTGTCGTTATCTGCCCTGAATGGCTGAAATACAGTTTTGCGTATTACTATGACAGGGAAGCATTTAAAGATTACGAGAACCTGGATGCCAGAATGAACCGGGAAAATATTTATCCGGTAAATGATTATAGCAGGCTGGATACGGTTTTTCTGAAGCAGGCTCCGGCTGCTATATATTTTGAAGAATGGGCTACGCTGGTTGATAAAGAAACCCGGATACAAAAGGGGCTGGAAGTAAATTTCCCTTTCCGGACTTCCTGGAAGATTTTTGAAAGCTATTCTGTAACCTGGTTCAGTAAATAAAAAAAGGATGCATTAAAATCAGATTTAAAAGCATCCTTTCCGTAAAATCCTGCAAAACCGGATCAATGTTTTGAAAGATAACCGGCAACACCTTCGGCATCGGCTTTCATGCCTTCTTCGCCTTTTTGCCAGTTAGCGGGACACACTTCTCCGTTTTCTTCAAAGAATTGCAAAGCATCCACCATTCGCAGAGCTTCATCGACGTTTCTTCCCAACGGTTGGTCATTGATTACCTGATGGCGGACAACACCCTGACGGTCGATCAGAAATAAACCGCGTAAAGCGACAGGTTCTCCTTCAAATTCGATGGTTCCATCTTCATTGTAAGTCCATTCACCGGCCAATACATCATAATTCGCAGAAATGGTCTTTGAAAGATCGGATACAATAGGTAATGTAACTCCCTTGATTCCGCCGTTCTTTTTTTCAGTGTTCAACCAAGCCCAGTGAGAGTATTTCGAATCAACAGAACAGGCTACAACAACTGTATTCCGCTTTTCAAACTCCTTCAGTTTGCTTTGAAAAGCGATCAGCTCCGTTGGACACACAAAAGTGAAATCCAGAGGATAGAAAAAGAGAATGACATACTTTTTACCAATATATTGCTCCAGGGAAAATTTTTCGACAAATTCTCCTCCGTTTATAACAGCATCCGCTTCAAATAACGGAGCTTTCTTTCCGACTAATACTGCCATTGTGATTTCCTTTTAAGTTGAACAATCCTTTTCTGCAAATATAATAATTATTTAGAACTA
This sequence comes from Bacteroidota bacterium, assembly GCA_030706225.1. Classification (GTDB taxonomy): domain Bacteria; phylum Bacteroidota; class Bacteroidia; order Bacteroidales; family FEN-979; genus JAUZOW01. Next base: position 18,981 of record JAUZOW010000033.1, read on the forward strand.
TTTTTAATAAGATCAGAGACGGATATCCTTGATGTTAAAATTCAGCGGTTGTTTGATGCGGAAATCGTAAAGTGTCATTTTTCTAAGCTCAAAATAATTCTGCCAATAGTTTTGAAGTGCGGTATAGTAATTCATTTCGGCATCATCGGTCTCAATCTGTGCATTATTCAGATCGAGAATACTATTAATTTTTCCAATGAGATATCGGCCTTTAGTGACTTCATAGGTTTTTTTAGCGACAGTATCTGATTTGGCAGCGATTCGAAGTTGGTTTGGTTGCATATTGAACTGAACTACTTTCAGATAGATATTCCTTTTAAAGTCAATAATTTCCTGTTCAACGGAATTTTTAACAATTTCTTCCTGTGCTTCAGCGACTTTAATATTTCCTTTGGAAACTCCCCAGTCGAGAATAGGAATGGTAAGGTTAAGGGCGACCTGTTGCTGGTCGAGAGGGTTATTATAGACGTTGTCAATTTTATCTGCATTTTGGGTATACCCATAAACCGCAGTAAGTTCCGCACTGAACCGGTTTTGTGTTTTAGCCTGACGGACATCTCTTCGGGCTTCCAGCAGACGGCGGGAAAAATCAAGCGACTGGGATGAATTGGTAGTTGCCTGGACGATGGCTTCATCAGGTTCCGCTTTAAAATAGTTGATTTCAGAAGGAGGAACAAGTGTAATAGGGATGGTATCATTAATTCGGAGAAAAGAACGGAACTTAAAGAGAGCATTATCTAAGCTGAGATTTGCAGTTTCCACGGCTGACTGTGCTTTCAGAAAATTCAATTCCAGCAGGAGAAGATCGTTTTCGGCAATCTTACCCAGTTGATAGCGGCCTTTGGCAATTCTGTAAAGTGTGTCGTAGTTAGAAAGATTGGTCAGAGCAATCTTTTTCACGATCTGGGCTTTCAGAAGATCAAAGAAATAGCCGGTAGTAGTGAGTGATATCTGTTCAATGTTTTCCAGGTATTTTCTTTTTGCCTGGTTGTATTTCAGAGGTTGGATTTTTTTATCCCAGCGATATGCATTGAATTGAAAAATTGGCTGAGTGTATCCGATATTAAAAGGGACAGAAAGGTAATTATGCGTTGTGGTATCGGAAAAAAAATTATCGATTCGTTGTAATCCGGAAGTTACAGAGAAAGTGCCTCCCAGAGGGCCGACTTTCTGAGAAATTGCAAGATTGGCGCTGTAATCGATATATTGCTGATGCAAAAATGTTTCCGTACCATCGGGATTAGTATATTTTTCAATGGAACGGTTAAGAAAAGGAAGTTGGGCGGTTATTCCGACCTGCGGAAGATAAGTTCCCTGAAAAGTACGATACGCCCAAAAACTTGAGCGGAATTCCTGTTTGGCATTCAGGGCATCTGGCGATTGGTCTCTGGCAATTTGAATTGCCTGGTCGAGGGTGATATACCTGCAATTTTTTATATCCTGCGCTGTTCCGGACAAAACAGTGAAAAACAGGAGGAGTAAGAGCAGAAAGATCGGATATCTTCTCATAAAAAAACTCTTAGAGTAATTTATTCATAACGGAGGGATGTTACCGGATCGTTTTTAGATGCCCGTTTTGCAGGCATATATCCGAAAAGGATACCGATAGCAGCCGAAACGCCAAAAGATATCAGGACCGACCAGGGAGAAATAATGGTCAGGATCCCGGCTAATTTATTTATAATTATCGAAAGGAAAATTCCCAGGATGATTCCCAGAAAACCACCTGTAATACTGATCAGGGTTGCTTCTGAAAGGAATTGCATGACAATATCGCTTTTTCTTGCTCCGATAGCCTGACGGATTCCGATTTCTTTGATACGTTCCAGTACAGAAGCAAGCATGATATTCATGATTCCGATACCGCCGACAAGCAAGGAGATACTGGCAATAGCTGCCAGTACTATATTGAAAATGTCTTTTGTCCTTTGTTCCTGTTTTAATAACATTTCCGGTACTTTGATATTTGTATCATCCATACCGTTATGTCGCCGCAAGATCATTCTTTTCAGTACATCTGTTGTGGGCTTTATCTCTTTGCTATCCTTTACCTGGACTATGATTTTATCTATCTGGTTGGAGATTCCTGCATTTTCATTATCGGAACTGTATCCTACTGCAAAATCATCTGACACG
>JAUZOW010000034.1 GCA_030706225.1 Bacteroidota bacterium
TAAGGTAATCACAATCCTGAAGGTTCTGACCTTCGGAAATACAATCGGTTGCTATCAGAATATCAATGTTCTCGTTATTATCGGGCATTACCAGGCTTCTTTCTTTTGATATGGGAGAGAAGCAAGTCAAGATGGTATTAAGGTCTGTTTTCAGCTTGGGGCGTGTTGTTTTGGAATCTGAAGAACCCGTAATGATAGCAGTATCGAGTTGATATTTTTCCCTGACGTACGTACTGATATTATCATACAGATATTCTGCTGTATCGGAAAAAGCCGTAAAGACAATTATTTTTTTGTTACCATCATTGATGGGATTTTTTATTTTATGATCAATAGCCTGCAACAACGTTCGAAGCTTGTTGTCGTAGGCTGGGGTAATGTCGTTAATAAACAATAATAGCATCTCCAATCTCTTTGAATCATCTTCAAGATCTTTATGCCACGACAAAGTATCCATATCATTTAATGATATCTTCACTTTCCTGCCCACAGTGAAAAGGTCGGTGTTCTGATCATCCAGATCCAAATCATTAATAGCATTAAAATCTACAACAGAAACCTCTTTTCCATAATGGTCAATGGATTCAATGGTGTGATCTATCAATTCTTTGATGCGTTCAACCGTGAGTTTAAAAGAATGTACGGAGCTTTCCATCCGTTTGAGTAAGTTAATGCTTATCAGTCGCCGGATACCCAATTCTCTGTCTGATTGTTTAAAGAAGGTATTACCCATATCCCTACCATAGATATTTTCGTATTTTTCTGTCCTACTAGGGTAGATGTAGTTGGAAGGCGTGTAAATGGACAGGTTTAGTTGCATCAGGATATTGTAAATCTCATTGTAGTTGATCGCGTTTTCTTTATTGGTTAATGAAGGGCGAAAAGATATGGGCTTTAACCTTTCTGGAAATTTCCCGATATCTTCCATAGTATAAAACTTTTCAATTTGTTTACGGGAGCGCGCGATAGTCACGCTATCCAGGACCTCAAAGAAGTCGAAGTCAAGCATGTCTAAAAGTTTATCAGTGGTGCGATCTTGTAGTTCAAACTTGCTCCATTTGTTGAAAGCAGCTTGTGCGTCCCTGAAAATATCGTCGATGCTCCTTTGGGTGTCCAGAAGTTCATCAATGTTTTCCGAATCACCTTCATAGGCCAAGGCCAGTTGGTTGCGAAGGTCATAAAACCGGGTGTTTACGGGAGTCGCTGAAAGCATGAGTACTTTTGTCTTCACTCCATTCCGAATAACCTTATTCATCAAACGCAGGTACCTGTTTTCCTTCTTTTCATCGTCTCCGTATGTCTGACCTCCATTTCTGAAATTGTGTGATTCGTCGATGACAACAAGGTCATAATTACCCCAATTGATCCGGTCAAGGGGTAAACCGTTGGTTGTGCCTGAATCTCTGGACAGGTCTGTATGGTACAGTACATCGTACCGGAGTCTGTCTTTGGCTATGGGGTTGTTCAGTAGATTGCTCCGAAAGGTAAACCAGTTGTCACTAAGCTTTTTGGGACAAAGGACAAGTACTGACCTGTTGCGGTTTTCGTAGTATTTTATAACAGCCAGAGTTGTATAAGTTTTGCCTAACCCGACGCTATCGGCTAAAATACAACCGTTATACTTTTCAAGTTTGTTGATGATGGCGAGTGCGGCATCTTGTTGAAAGTTGTAAAGCTTGTTCCAGATAACGCTTGATTTGAATCCGGTTTGTTCATTAGGTAATACGTCTGCAGAGATATCTTCCAGAAATTCATTGAAAATATTGTACAACGTAACAAAATAAATGAAGTCAGGTGAGTTTTCCCGGTAGACAGTTGAGATGTTTTCAATGATTTGTTCCGTGATATCATTTAATTTTTCTTTGTCATTCCAGAGTTCATTGAAAGTTTTGATATACTTTGTACTGAAAGGCGCATCGAATTTATTTACGATGTTGTAAGTGTTGTTTCCTTTTTCACAGCCCAGATCGACGGTCGTAAACCCATTCATGGGGGAATAAGTATTTTCGGTATCGGCCTGTACATTCATAAAACTACTCATTGTCTCATTGGTAACATTTGTTTTAAAACGGGCCTTTTGCCTGATCCAATCAGCACATTCTTTGGCGATTGCCTTTTGTGATAGCTCATTGCGAAGCTTTACTTCAAATTCTGAGCCATATAAATTCCGCTCTCTGTTAATGCGTGGAATATAAAATTCTCGTTTTTCCTTTTTTGTTTTTTCAGCCACAAAAGTGGGGGAGTTGAATATAAAGCGTAAATCGGAGATGTTTATTAATTGCTCTTTGAGAGTTTCAAAAGCATAGATGGAGAAACATGCCGAAACAATAGATATGTGGCTTCCTTTGGAAATGGTTTTTGAAAGATCGTCTTTGACCTTATTTGTTATGTTGTCAAATATTTGCATGATATTGATTATGGCTTATTGTATCAACCGTACATACAAATATCAATAAAAATAAATATATTCCTCATTTTTTAAGCTCGGGAATATTATCTGGCTACTAGAGTTAATTTGATAGTTGGGGAGTGAGTGAGGTTTTTTCCACGTGTCACGTGTCACGATCTGTCACGTGTCACGACTTTTACGGTTTGAAGGCAAAAAAAAAGAGGGTACCTTTTATGGCATCCTCTTTAAAATCGTCGGGGTGATAAGACTCGAACTTACGACCCCTTGCACCCCATGCAAGTGCGCTAGCCAACTGCGCCACACCCCGAATCCTTTGAAAGAATTGCAAATGTACAATTTTTTTTAATTTTAACACCAAACTTAAAGTTATAAACCTATGTTTATTAAAGATCTTGCAGAATGTCAGGAATTTATAGCCGGAGATGATACCATTCTCCGGGAGTTGCTTCATCCGGACAAACAACCTCTCGACTTACGTTACAGCCTTGCCCATGCAGTTCTCCATCCGGGAAAAACCTCCTATAAACATCGTTTAAAAACATCTGAGGTTTACTATATCCTGGAAGGGAAAGGGATTATGCATATTGACAAGGAGGTAAAAGAAGTCCATCCGGGTCAAGCTGTCTATATACCCCCTATGAGCTGGCAATTTATTCACAATCCGGGTCCGGAAATCCTGAAATTCATTTGCATTGTCGATCCTGCCTGGAGGAAAGAAGACGAAGAAATTGAGAAGTTGTAATTCTTCCAATTTACCCTCATTTTGATAGTGAACGAGAGTTTTAAAATTGAAAAAATGAGAAGTGCTATACCTCGACAAATAATGGTAAGAAAGAGAACTTAGTGTATTATGCTCGGAATTCAATCATCTTATTTCCAAATACATGCTTTTTCTGGTTTGCCAAGTAATTAGCAGAGTTATTATAGTGTTGATGTCATCAATGAAATTGAAATTGATTGATGGTTGGGTGGTGAGATTTCTTCTATATGTTTGGATCTGCTGAAAATGACGGGTTTAGATGTAAAAAGAATGAGATTTATTAAGCAAATGGTAAAATGCTAAGTCAATGGATTTCTTGTCAACTCCAATGTTTTTATTGGTGGTACGTTTTTGTCCAGCCCAGTCCCAAACATCGATGAACATCCTTTTGTGAAGGTTGAATATCCATTCCTTTGTTAATAACGTATCGGTAGGTATTCTGCGATTCAAAGCCCAGTGAACCGCTTCCTCAATATTGTTCTGCTCGTGCTCGTTCAGTTCTTCAACAGTTGTAATTGTCTTGATCTTCAGCCCTGAAATCTCGTATTCGTCAAGCGGTGTCTGACCATGTTCGTAGTTTAATGCTATTCCCATAATGATTTCAGGTTTTTTTGTTTAATTTCCAAAGCTTTAGCAGTGATGGACTTTTTAATAATTGTTGGTCTGACCTTTTGATTTTCAAGCATCATGCTGTTAGATGTTCTTAAAACAATCTTCTTGGCAACATCGAGTGCCTTCTTATCGATTTTTTTCTTTAACGATCCTTCTACCGGGACGAATCCATATACAAGTCTCATGTTCAAAGCCTTTCCAATCTGCTCTAATGCTGCAATAGTGATATTACCATTCTTCTCACGATCTTCCATGTCTTTAATTCCTTGAGGAGTAATCTTAGCGAGTTTCCCCAGCTGTCTCATTGACATTCCAAGGGCATTACGTAGTGTGTAAATCCATCCTTGAGGAGGCCTTTCCTCTGAGATTTTGGCAAATTTTTGAATCCTTTTATCGGCCTGTATTAAGATTACCTCTTGTGTTTTCATAAAGCTATAACTTTAATAATAGATTGCAAATATAAAGCTATAACTTTAAAAACCAAAATTTATTTTAAGGCTATAGCTTGTCACTTTGTTTTGAATATGATTTAACAAAGAACTCATTTATTGAAGGTATGGTTTTTATTTTAAAACAAAATCGTCATTAAGCAAATACTTTATATCTGATTTTTTTGACCTTTCCCGATTCTGTCTTATCCGGGATCGGCATTCAACCTGATCCCTTTGATTTCTTGATATTTTATTTTTAGGCAAAGGTTTTCTTACTTTTGAAGCATGAAAAGATTCCTCCAAAAGAAAGTCCCTGCACCTGGGACACCGCGAACGGAACATTCTCCGGGCCCTTGCCTGAACTGCGGCGCAATGCTCAGAAGCGATGACCTGTTTTGCCCACAATGCGGACAAAAACGCATCGAGAACGAAGATGTATCCTTCGGCAAAATGATTGGGGAATCTATCATGGATTATTTTCATTTCGATTCGAAATTTTTCAGAACTCTTATTCCCCTTCTTTTCAAACCGGGCTGGCTGACTCTGGAATTCATGAAAGGTCGTAGGAAGACATACGCGGAGCCCTTCAAGCTCTTCCTGGTGATCAGTGTCATTTTTTTCCTTCTGCTTTCTTTGAACAAGGACGATGAAGAGAAACCATTGACCCGGAATTCTGCCGGTACCGAAAATCCCGGTAAAGCACATTCAATGCTAACGCCTAACCACATCGTATTCACTTCCGGGGGGAAAACCTTCAGACTGGAAGCCCAGGATTCCATGAAAAAAGAGATTGATACCATCGGGATACCAGCATATGTCAATAAGCATTATGCCGGTCAGGGAGGTGTGTCCAAATTTGTTATAAGACAGATACTTAAGATTATGATCGTCAAGGGTCAATCCTTTGAAGCGGTCCTGGAGCATACTGCCTCAAAGCTGATCTTTCTCCTTATACCGGTCTTTGCACTTCTCCTGAAACTATTGTACATCCGGCGAAAGCGATTGTATTTTGAACACCTTGTCTTTTCTCTTCATCTTCATTCTTTCTTTTTCATCATACTTATCCTTTACCTGCTGATCGAATTCATTGTCCCTGTCAAGTTATTTTTCATTCTGATCCTGTTCCTGATCTATACTTTTTTTGCCATGAAAAAATTTTATGGCCAGAAAACCGGAAAAACATTTGGGAAATTATTGTTATTGTCGATGACTTACCTGGTCATCGCACTTCCTGTATTTTTTTTCCTCCTGGCGGCGGTCGCGGTACTGACGTATTAAAAAGTTGCGAAATAGCGAAGTAGCGAAATGGCGAAGTGGGGATCATGCCATTTTATTACCTTTGAACAATCATTTTTTTCCGTGAGACCGCTTAAGACTTCTATTACTGCAAAACTGGTATTGCTATTTCTCTTTACAGGAATTGCCTCGGTTTCCGTTGTTGGAATTTATTCCTTTTATTCTGCTAAAAGAGCCTTGATCCAGCGGACTATAGATCATCTTACTTCAGTCAGGGCGGCTAAAAAGCAACAGGTTGAGTATTTTTTTGAAGAAAAGATCAAGAACCTGGAGATCCTGTCCCGGAGAAATGATGTGCAACGTCTTTTCAGTCAGGTATATAATGATGAATTTTCCCTCAATAAAAAGAATCCGCCGTTTTTAGGTGATATAAAATCCTATTACCGGGATTACAATTTCTCCAATATGTACCTGGTTATCAGCAGAGATTCTTCTTTTTCCGTTTTCTCGTTAAATAATCCGGATGATAAGGTATTTCCGAAGAATTTGATGTCACAATTCAGGGAAGTCTGGAAAAGAAACCGCCGGACCGACAGTACGCTGATCGGGGATCTGTTTTCTTTATCCGGAGGATCCGAACCGGTTTGTCTTGTCAGTCGCCGGATTACGGATGCAAAAGGCATTGTTATGGGTGTCATTGCCATGGAGGTACCTTCGGTGGAGTTGAATCATATTATGCTTCAGAATAATGAAAAGATCGGGTTGGGAAAATCGGGAGAAGTTTACCTTGTCGGGAAAGATCTTCTCATGCGTTCGTCTTCCCGTTTTATCAGGAAATCCGTACTTTATATACGGGTAAATACAGAGAGTGCCCGTGAAGCTTTACAGGACAGAACTGGAGCCATGAAAACGGAAGATTACAGAGGTATTCCGGTATTCAGCGCTTACGAACCTTTGCATATCCCTGGATTAAGTTGGATTGTTTTGGCTGAAATGGATTATGCCGAATCCATTGTGCCGGTAACTCAACTCCGGAACGATATTCTTCTTTTTGCTGTGATCATTTCCCTGTTCATTCTGGCCATCGCCAGACTTATTGTCCAGATGATCACTAATCCGTTGGTTCGTCTGAAGGAAGCTGCATTGAGGCTTGGCAAGGGCGATTATTCCCAAAAAGTTGAGGTGAATTCAGAAGATGAGATCGGTTCATTAGCCAGGTCGTTTAACCGGATGACAAAAGAGATCCAGGAAGAGCGTAAAAGAAGGATTTCTTCCGTATATGACGGGCAGGAAATGGAACGGCAGAGGTTTTCACGCGACTTGCATGACGGCCTTGGACAAAGGTTGATGGCAAGCAAGCTGATGATCGAATCGTTGGAGGAAAGAAAGGACAAGGATCTTTCTTCAAAACTTGGGGAGTTGCGAAATATCTTCACTTCGCTGGCTGAGGAAATACACCAGATTTCCAGCGATCTGATGCCTCCTGCTCTGATGGAATTCGGGCTGGAGATCGCTTTGCAGAATCTTTGTGATGAAGTCAGGGAAAAAAGTAAAATGGAAGTTGAATTTTATTCTCATGGTTTCAGCAACAGCGGGGATAAGAAAACCGTGATTTATTTATACCGGATTGCCCAGGAAGGGATCAACAATATTCTCAAACATTCGGAAGCGACTTCGTTCAGTCTGCAGTTGGTCGAAGACAAGGAAAACATCATCATGATCCTTGAGGATAACGGGAAAGGTTTTATATGGAATTCCGATGAAGTCCCTTCCGGAAACGGACTTTCCAATATTCGTGAACGGGCGGCTTTATTGGACGGGTCTTTCAGTCTGGAATCGAACCCCGGGCAGGGTACAACCCTCCGGATTAAAACACCCCGGAAGAAATGAAACATCTCATCAGAGTAATGCTTGTGGATGACCATCAGATCATCATCGACGGAATCGCAAATATGGTCCGGGATGCAGAAGGGGTCGTTGTTTGTTGTACAGCTCCGGATGCAGCGGTCGCTATGGAGATGATCCCTGTTCATCACCCGGATATCATCATTACGGATCTTTCTCTTCCCGGAAAATCCGGAATTGAACTGATCCGCCAGATCACAGATAAGTTTCCTGAAGTAAATACCCTTGTTCTTTCCATGTATTCGACGGAAGATTATATTTTCAATTCCATTCGTGCCGGAGCGAAGGGCTATTTGTTAAAACAAGATACCACTAAAGCTGAATTGCTAAAGGCGATCCGGATTATCTCGGAAGGTTCGCAATACTTCAGTGATCAGGTTGCGCAGGTCATGGCCCGGATGTATTCTCATCATGCCCGGTCTTCCACTTCAGGAAACAGCCTCCCGAAACAGGTAAATCTTACCGGGAGAGAAACGGAAATCCTCAGGTTATATGCTCATGGATTGTCAAACCAGGAAATTGCGGACTCATTGAATATCAGCATACGGACGGTAGAAACCCATAAGAACAATATCATGCAGAAGTACAATTTTAAAAGTACGGTTGACATGGTGAAGTTTGCAATCCGGAATAAGCTTACCGATCTCTGATCCTACGTAAACCTCGTAGGTAAAAATCCGAAATTCTTCTATTCCGCATTTCCCGGAAAGCGGCTTTTTTTGCATATAGCTAATTCTACTGTATGAGAAGATTCTACCTGATCCTTTCCCTTCTGACTATTTCTTTATTTTCCTTTTCACAAGAAAAAAATGATTCATCCAGGTGGTCGACCACTTTCCATTGCGGAGGTGATCTGATGAGCCGGTACATTTGGCGAGGAATCAACCTGGGCGGAAACAGTCCTGCAACTCAACCATGGATCCGCATAGATATTGGCAATTCAAAACATACATTGAGTATCGGCGCTTGGGGCTCGTATTCTATGGCTGGCACCAGTAACGAGGAATGCGACCTGATTGCCAGCTATACATATAAAAGCATGCTTACCTTCATGGTTACCGATTATTTCTTTCCGGGGTTATACAGCGATCAGCGTGACAAGTATTTCTACTACAATCAGGATAGTACGGGCCATGTCGTTGAAGCTTGTGTGAGTTTTAACGGAACAAAAGATATACCCCTGACTTTCATGGCATGCACGAATGTTTACGGAAACGATGCTCGCCGGATGAAATCAGTGAATGATACAACTTTCAGGGATAATTGCTTGATGTATACAACTTACCTGGAATTGGGATACAAGAAGACAATTCGTGGAATTGATGTCAATCCCTTTATTGGCGGGACTATTACCAAACCCGATACAAAACGGAATGAAGTCGGGTATTTCGGAAACACGAAAGCCGGAATCACAAACCTGGGTATCCGGATCAGCAAAGCAATCCCGGTTACCGAACATTTTGCCATTCCCTTGCAGGGAGTCCTGATAGCGGATCCTGTGATGAACAAGATTTTTATGGTCTTTGGAATTTCTTTTACAACATTATAAACAATAAAACTTAATTTATATGTTAGAAACAGGTTCAACCGGCTTTATGCTGCTTGCTACAAGTCTGGTCATGCTGATGACTCCGGGTCTGGCTTTTTTCTATGGTGGCCTTGCCACCCGGAGAAACATCCTGGGTATCATGATCCAGAGCTTCTTTTCCATGGGATGGACAACCGTTTTATGGGTGATTTTCGGATATTCGCTTTGTTTTAGTGGCGGTGCAGGAGGCGTCATAGGAAATCTTGATAAAGCTTTTCTTAACGGGGTTTCTATTGATTCCATGTACACGAATGGTAAAATACCTGAAATCGTTTTTATTGCTTATCAGATGATGTTTGCCATTATCACTCCTGCATTGATCACAGGAGCTTTTGTAAACCGGGTTAATTTCAAGGCCTATTTCATCTTTTTAACCTTATGGCAGATTCTTGTATATTATCCTTTTGTGCATATGATCTGGGGGAACGGATTACTGGCACAATGGGGAGTCATTGACTTTGCAGGAGGTATCGTGGTTCATGCAACTGCCGGGTTTGCTGCATTGGCTTCTGTCTTCTATGTCGGAGCCAGGGTGGATAAAAATTCTACGCCCAACAGCATTCCTCTGGTCGCTATCGGAAGCGGACTGCTCTGGTTTGGATGGTACGGTTTTAATGCCGGTAGTGAAGTGGCTGTAGATCATGTAACTTCACTGGCTTTCCTGAACACGGATATTGCAGCATCTTTTGCTACAGTTGCCTGGCTTATCGTGGAATGGATAAGAGAGCGTAAACCTAAATTCGTAGGGCTTCTTACAGGTTCTATCGCCGGCCTTGCAACAATTACTCCCTGTGCCGGCTATGTTCCACTCTGGGCTTCACCGATCATCGGTATCGTTGCAGGTATCGTTTGCTATATTGCTGTCCAATTCAAGAATAAGATGAAATGGGATGACGCTCTTGATGTTTGGGGAGTCCATGGAATCGGTGGAGTTCTTGGAACGATTTTACTGGGGCTTTTTGCGGTTAAAGCAATAAATCCAGCCGGTGCAGATGGTTTACTGCTTGGCGGTTCATCCTTTTTCTTTAAAGAAACCCTTGCCGTCATTGGCGCAGCAATATATGCCTTCGTTTTTACTTACATCGTGTTGATTATCATTAATTTCATCACTCCGGTTAAAGTAGATGAAAAGATCGAAAAAGAGGGACTGGATCTTGCTATTCATGGGGAAAAGGCATATGATGATGACAGGTTATAAAATAATAAATAGTTGATTATCATTTGATTGTCATTTTAATCGGAATCTCAGTAAAAGGGAATTGCCTGCCGGCAATCCCCTTTTTTATTATAAATTAAAGTTCAGCAACCAGCATCCAGCAACCGACAACCAGCGACCAGCATCCCTCATCCAGTAACCGGAAATTTATGTACTTTTGTCCTGCAAACAGTTACAACTATGAATGAATCCATTGAAAAAACGAGATGCCTTATAATCGGTTCCGGCCCTGCTGGATACACTGCTGCGATATATACATCCAGAGCGGATCTGAAGCCCATTGTTTATCAGGGGATGCAGCCCGGTGGACAATTAACGATTACTACCGATGTAGAAAATTTTCCGGGATACCCTCAGGGTATTAAAGGTCCGGAAATGATGGAAGATATCCGGAAGCAGGCGGCACGGTTTGGTGCGGATATCCGGTTTGGAGTCGTTACAGATGTTGACTTCTCAAAGCGTCCTTTCATCATTCATGCGGATGATGGGAAGACGATTGAAGCGGAAACTGTGATCATTGCTACCGGAGCCTCAGCCAGATGGCTTGGACTGGAATCGGAAAGAAAGTTCAGGGGCAGCGGCGTTTCTGCCTGTGCAACATGCGACGGATTCTTTTACCGGGGACAGGATGTTGCTATCGTCGGTGGAGGCGATACATCCGCGGAAGAAGCAACTTACCTGTCGAAGCTTTGCCGGAAGGTTTACATGATCCATCGCAGGGATTCATTGCGGGCTTGCAAGGCTATGCAGGCAAAAGTGTTCAATTCTTCCAATATTGAGATGGTATGGGATAGCGTACCGGAGGAAGTACTTGGTGATGATACCGGCGTAACCGGCTTGCGGGTGCGTAATGTAAAGACCGGTGAAATCCGGGATCTCGATGTTACCGGTTTGTTTATTGCTATCGGGCATACTCCGAATACAAAGATCTTCAAAGGACAGATTGATCTCGATGAAGGGGGCTATATCCGGACTGTTCCGGGATCACCGCGGACCAGTGTAAAGGGGGTATTTGCCTGTGGTGATGTTCAGGATCATTACTACCGCCAGGCCATCACAGCTGCAGGATCAGGATGTATGGCCGGTATAGAAGCAGAAAGATTTTTAGGACGTTAATGAAAATAAGGTTGTTGCTATATTTTATTTCATGATCATATTTTTCAAATCACCTGAACGGCTCTATGTAGTCGGAATCAAAAATCATCCGGAGAAAGATGAAATCCGGAAGTTGACCTGGCTTTTTGGCGAAGCTGAATTGCTGGAATCAAACGCTGTTGAAGGTACTTTCATCGGCCCTCGCCGGGAAATGATTACTCCCTGGAGTACGAATGCGGTCGAAATCACGCAGAATATGGGGATTACAGGCATACTGCGTATTGAAGCTTTCCGGCCGGTCCGTTCTTCTTTCGTTGAATATGATCCTATGCTGGAAAATATATACCATGGCCTTGATCAACAGATTTTCCAAATAAAAAAAGAGCCGGATCCAATACGGTATGTGGATGATTTTGCTGAATATAACCAGAAAGAAGGATTGGCACTGAGTGAGGAAGAAATCCAATATCTCTGTGATCTAAGCCAAAAGCTGGGACGGAAGCTTACTGATAGCGAAATTTTCGGCTTTTCACAGGTCAATTCTGAACATTGCCGGCATAAGATATTTAATGGCACCTTTGTCATTGACGGCAAAGAGATGCCTGAATCACTTTTCGGACTAATCCGCAAAACATCTCAGGAAAATCCGAATTACCTGGTTTCTGCCTATAAAGACAATGTTGCTTTCATCCAGGGACCTGTCATCCGGCAATTTGCGCCTGCACGCCAGGATACGGCCGATTTCTTTGTCGTGAAAGATATCCAGTCGGTTATTTCCATGAAAGCGGAAACTCATAATTTTCCGACAACCGTTGAACCTTTTAATGGCGCTGCTACCGGTTCGGGTGGTGAAATCCGCGACCGTATGGCAGGAGGGAAGGGTAGCATTCCACTGGCTGGAACGGCTGTTTACATGACCTCTTATCCCCGTCTCGGTGGAGGACGTTCCTGGGAAAAAGATATTGAACCCCGTAAATGGCTTTATAAAACCCCAGAAGAAATACTGATCCGGGCTTCAAATGGAGCCAGCGATTTTGGAAATAAATTTGGTCAGCCGTTGATCTGCGGATCTCTCCTGACTTTTGAACATGCCGAAAACGGGAAATTTTACGGTTATGATAAGGTAATCATGCTGGCCGGAGGCGTCGGTTTCGGGCGTAAAGAAGATAGTCTTAAAGATTCTCCGGAAGCAGGGCAGAAAATAGTTGTCCTGGGTGGCGATAATTACCGCATCGGTATGGGGGGTGGTGCGGTTTCTTCCGTCGCTACCGGAGAATATGGAAATGCTATTGAGCTGAATGCCGTGCAGCGTTCCAATCCGGAAATGCAGAAACGTGTCTTCAATGCTCTACGGGCAATGGCTGAAATGGACAAGAATCCCGTTATCTCGCTTCATGATCACGGCGCCGGCGGCCATCTGAACTGTATTTCCGAACTCGTGGAAGATACTGGAGGAACGGTGCATGTAGATGCACTGCCCATCGGTGATCCTACTTTGTCAGATAAAGAGATTATCAGTAATGAATCCCAGGAAAGAATGGGGCTTGTTCTGAAACAGGATGATATGCGGCTTCTGAAAAAGATTGCAGATCGTGAACGGGCACCGATGTATGATACGGGGGAAACAACAGGTGACCATCAGCTGGTTTTTGATGATCGCCGTGACGGTACTCGCCCCATCGACCTGAAGATGGAAGATTTCTTCGGAAAGCCTCCCAAGACAGTGATGGTGGATGCCGATGAACGAGCTTCTTACCTCCCTCCGGATGAAGGTGACCTCCAGGAAGGAATTACCCGGTTACTGGAAGAAGTTCTGCAGCTTGAAGCAGTGGCTTGTAAAGATTGGTTGACGAATAAAGTTGACCGTGCTGTGAGCGGTAAAATTGCTCTTCAGCAAACCTGCGGCCCTGTTCAGCTTCCTCTTAGCGATCTTGGTGTTGTAGCGCTGGATTATACAGGAACAAAAGGAATCGCCACTTCCATCGGGCATGCTCCCGTAGCTGCTCTTGTTGATCCGGAAGCAGGTTCCCGCCTTTCTATAGCGGAAGCACTGACAAATCTTGTATGGACACCTTTGACGTACGGACTGAAAGGGGTGTCTTTATCGGCAAACTGGATGTGGCCTTGCAAGAACCCGGGTGAAGACGCACGTCTTTACAGGGCTGTTCAGGCAGTAAGCGATTTTGCCATTGCGCTGGGGATCAACATCCCTACAGGGAAAGATTCTTTGTCAATGACACAGAAATACCCGGACGGCAATGAAGTGTATTCTCCGGGAACCGTTATCATTTCAGCAGCTGCAGAAACACAAGATGTCAAGAAGAGCATTTCTCCAGTACTTTCGAAAGATGAAGACGCCGTGCTGGTTTATATCGACATGTCGGGTGATGAACGTAAACTGGGTGGAAGTTCACTGGCCCAAACACTAAACCGGATCGGGGATTCTGTACCGGATATTAAAGATGCAGATTCCTTTGCCAGAATCTTCCAGACTATCCAATCGTGGATCAAGGACGGACAGATCCTTGCAGGACATGATATTTCTTCAGGCGGGCTGATTACAACCCTTCTCGAAATGACCTTTACCGATCCGGGAATCGGATTAGACCTTGACCTTACCGGAATAGGTGAACCCGACCTTGTGAAACTCCTTTTCTGTGAAAACCCGGGAGTGGTGATGCAGATAAAGGACGGAGGAAAAGGATTAAAGGATGCCGGTTTTAAATTTTATATGATTGGTCATGTGATCAATGAAAGAATCATCCGGATCTCACATCCGGGAGAAAATCTTTTCCTTGACCCGGATCATTTAAGGGATATCTGGTTCCATACTTCCTATCTGCTGGATTGTATGCAGAGCGGGGAAAAATCAGCTAATGAAAGAGCTCACAATTATAAGGTTCAGCCATTAAAATATCGTTTTCCTGAACATTTTACAGGTAAAGCTTCCGGCTATAAAGCAGATCCTGACAGAACCCGGTCTTCCGGAGTCAAGGCTGCAATTATACGGGAACAGGGAGTAAACCGCGACCGGGATACAGCCTGGGCATTGTATCTGGCAGGATTTGATGTAAAGGATGTTCACATGACTGACCTGATTTCAGGTAGAGAGAATCTGGAAGATGTAAATTTTATCGTATTCGTTGGTGGATTCAGTAATTCCGATGTACTGGGGTCAGCCAAAGGATGGGCTGGTTCCTTCCTGTTCAATGAAAAAGCTAAAAAGTCACTGGATAATTTCTTTGCACGCAAGGATACACTCAGCCTGGGAATTTGCAACGGATGCCAGCTTTTGGTCGAACTCGGGCTTATCTATCCGGATCATCCACTCCATCCAAAGATGTCGTGGAATGATTCGCATAAATTCGAATGTGAATTCACAAATATAAGTATTCAGAAGAATCACTCCGTCATGCTTGGTTCTCTCGAAGGTACCCGGCTGGGAATCTGGATAGCCCACGGAGAAGGGAAGTTTAACTTCCCGTACCCGGAGGAAAAGTATCATATTCCGGCAAAATATTCATATCACGGGTATCCCGGAAATCCCAATGGATCTATGTATGATGCGGCATGTATTGCTTCTGATGATGGCCGTCATCTCGCTATAATGCCTCATTTGGAAGATTGTATTCTGCCCTGGCAATGGGCTTATTATCCTCCGGATCGTGCTAATGATGAAATAACTCCATGGATTGAAGCGTTTGTAAATGCAAAAAACTGGATCCAGGAACAAATTAAGGAAAACCTAAATAATTAAGAATGAAAAAAATAATTCTTGTTACCGGAGCAACCAGCGGATTTGGAAAAGCGATTGCCTTGAAATTTGCCCGGGAAGGAAATGATGTTATCATTACCGGCAGGCGGAAGGAACTTCTTGAAGACCTGGCCAAACATATCATTACAACCTATAATGTGGACGTTCTTCCTTTATGCTTTGATATCCGGAAGTTGGATGAAGTTGAAAAAAGCATTAAGGATATTTCTCTTCAATGGAAAAAGATTGACGTGCTCGTAAATAATGCCGGTTTGGCAGTGGGTATGAGTCCGATTCAGGAAGGTGTTATTGATGATTGGGAAAGGATGATCGATACGAATGTAAAAGGGTTGCTGTATATCACCCGTCAGATTGCCCCTCTGATGGTAGCCAATGGGAAAGGTCATATCATCAACCTGGGTTCTGTTGCCGGCAGAGATGTTTATCCGAACGGAAACGTTTATTGCGCAACAAAATTCGCAGTGGATGCACTTTCCAAAGCTATGAGAATCGATATGCTGCAATACGGGATTAAAGTGACCCAGATTGCTCCCGGGGCTGCAGAAACCGAATTTTCTCTCGTTCGTTTCAAAGGAAACGGAGAAAAAGCAAAAGCTGTTTATGATGGATATACGCCTCTTCAGGCTGAAGATATTGCAGATGTGGCTTATTATGTTACTACATTGCCTGAACACGTAAATATTAATGATCTGGTCATTGTCCCTACAGCCCAGGCAAATCCCTTGTTTTTCCATAAAAAATAATTCAGGAACTAAAGCCATATTATTATAGAAAAAGAACCTTATTCTAACTAAGACCATTTAGATGGAAGTAACCCGTATTTTTGATATCCTTCCTTATTATGAATTTAAATTCAAACCTAAGGAAGATGTGATTGCATCCAAGGAAAATGGTACCTGGATCAAATATGATATTCGCAAATACCGGGAAATCGTTGACAATATCAGTTATGGATTTCTGGCCTTAGGTGTACAGCCGGGTGATAAGATTGCACAAATCAGTTTTAACAGGGTTGAATGGAATTTTGTGGATATGGCAATGCTCCAGATAGGTGCTGTTCACATTCCTATTTATCCAACCATAAGTGAAAGCGATTACAGGTATATCTTCTCACATTCCGATATCAAATATCTTTTTATTTCCGGAAATGAAATCCTCCGCAAAATCCATAACATTATTCAGGAAATCCCTGGTATTCTTGGCGTTTATGCTTACAAGGAGACGGAAGGGGCCTTGAATTTCAATGATCTGGTAGATCTGGGGAAGAAAAATCCTGCTCCTGAAAAGCTTGAAGCTATAAAAACTTCCATTAAACCGGATGATGTTGCTACGATCATCTATACCTCCGGTACCACAGGGAATCCAAAAGGAGTAATGCTTTCCCATAACAATATCATTTCCAATTTTAAAGCAGTATCCTATATCCCTCCTTACGGAGAAGAAGCCAAAGCGATCAGCTATCTTCCGCTTTGTCACGTCTATGAAAGGATGCTGAATTATCTGTATCAGTATCTGGGCATATCCGTTTATTATGCTGAAAGTATCGGCATGATAACGGAAAATATGAAGGATGTCCAACCGCAAATCCTGACGACTGTTCCTCGTTTACTTGAAAAGATCTATGATAAGCTGGTAGCAGCCGGTCAGAAAATGAAAGGGCCTCAGAGCTGGATTTATTGGTGGGCTCTGCATCTTGCATTGCGGTATGAGCTGAAAGGAGCTAACGGATGGCTTTATGAAGTAAAAAGAAAGTTCTACGATAAACTGGTATATGTGAAATGGAGGGAAGCGCTTGGCGGGAAGATCGATATCATTGTTTCCGGAGGAGCTGCTCTTCAACAAAGACTTGCGCGCTTATACACCTGTGCCGGAATCCATATTCTGGAAGGATACGGACTTACGGAGACTTCCCCTGTGATTGCCGTGAGCGACCTGACAGAGAATGGCATTAAGTTTGGAACAGTAGGACCTGTGTTGAAAGGTGTCTCTGTTAAAATTGCCGATGACGAAGAAATACTGGTCAAAGGACCAAATGTCATGAAAGGATATTATAAGGCGACGGAACTTACCGCTGAAGTGATAGATGACGAAGGATGGTTTCACACCGGAGATATGGGGCAGATCGAACCGGAAGGACAGCTGAAAATCACCGGTCGGAAAAAAGAACTTTTCAAGACATCTTTCGGAAAATATGTCCATCCCCAGCTGATTGAAGATATGTTTAACGAATCGCTTTTTATAGATCAGATTATTGTCGTGGGGGAGAGTCAGAAATTTGCAGGAGCATTGATTGTTCCTGATTTTGCATTTTTAAGATCCTGGTGCGCACGAAAGGAAATTCCATATACTACCGATCCGGAAATGGTAAAGCATCCCAAAGTTTTGAAACGTTTCAAACATGTGATGGATAGATATAACAAGCGGCTTGGCGATACCGAAAAGGTAAAAAAATGGAAGCTGATGGATAAGGAATGGACTGTAGATACCGGTGAAATTACTCCCACACTGAAGATCAAAAGAAATTTTATTCAAAAAAAATACGAAAAGGAAATAAACGAATTGTTTTCCTGATCCCGATTATGATGAAGCCCATAAATAGATTATTCGATTTATTGGATCTTTTCTCCAATGAATACCGGGCCATTCCTGATGTGTTTAATATTAAAAGAGAGGGAGTTTGGATTCATTATTCGGCTTCCGATTACGTGGAGTACAGCAGGAATATAAGCCTGGGGCTGCTTTCTATGGGCATAAAAAAGGGAACACGGGTTGCAACCATTATGAAAAATTGCCCGGAATGGAACTTTTTCGATATGGGCCTTATGCAGATTGGTGCAGTTCAGGTACCGATTTATCCGACAATCAGTGAAGATAATTACCGGTATATATTCAATGATTCCCAGGTTGAATTTCTCATCATTTCCGATGAGGAGATCTATAGCCGGATTAAAGATATCATTCCGGAATTTCCTTTCATTAAAAATGTTTTTTGTATTGAGGAAGTGAAGGGCGTTTCATCCTGGAAAGATATTCTGGAATCAGGTAAAAAAAACGATGATTCCGAAGAACTGGACCGGATCATGAAATCCATTCAGCCTGAAGACATGGCAACGATCATTTATACTTCAGGAACTACAGGCAAGCCTAAAGGAGTTATGCTGTCGCATCGTAATTTTGTGACAAATTTTCAGGCTCTGGCTGAAATTCCGCCTCTTCAGGAGGGCGATCGTATCATCAGCGCGTTGCCCCTTTGTCATGTCTATGAGCGAACTGCCGGATATGCATACCAGTCGTTCGGAACCTCCATTTTCTATGTTCAGGATTTACATGAGTTGATATCGGTCATTTGTGAGATTCGTCCTCATGCTTTTGCATCCGTTCCACGCATTCTTGAAAAAATATATAACGGAATCGTCAATGAAGGAAGAAATTTGCCGCGTTACCGGAAAATGATTTTTTTCTGGGCATTACGTCAGGGCCACAAGTTCGATTTCGATAAAAACATTTACTATAGGATCAAGCTCTGGATAGCTAATATGCTTATTTTCAGCAAATGGAGAAAGGCTTTGGGAGGGAGGATCAAATTCATTTCTTCAGGCAGTGCATCCCTTCATCCGAGGCTTTCCCGCATTTTTTGGGCTGCGAAAATCCCTATTCTGGAGGCATATGGATTGACGGAAACCTCTCCGGCCGTTTCCATATTCCATTTTTGTCCAGGTGGTGTTCGTTTCGGTACTGTGGGTATGCTTTTGCGTGATATCCAGGTTAAAATTGCCGAGGACGGAGAAATTCTTTGCAAAGGACCTAATGTGATGATGGGATATTATAACCGGCCTGAACGCACCCGGGAAGTGATTGATGAAGAAGGCTGGTTTCATACCGGAGATATCGGAGTGATGGAGGAAGGGAAATACCTCCGTATTACCGACAGGAAAAAAGAGATCTTCAAAACTTCTACCGGAAAATATATCGCCCCGCAGGTCATTGAGCAAAAATTCAAGGAATCGCCTTTCATTGAACATATTATCGTGCTGGGAGAAAACAGGAAATATACTTCAGCACTGATCATCCCGAATTTCGAATATCTGCGTGCCTGGTGCAACATCAAGAAAATACCGTTCATTTCTCCATATCATGCCGTTGAAAACCCCGAAATAGTACACCGGCTTCAGAAAGAGGTGGATTTCTTTAACCAGATATTGGGGCAGACCGAAAAGATTAAAAAATTCAGGTTGCTTACTGATGAATGGACGGTGGAAAGTGGAGAACTGTCTCCAACATTAAAACTTCGCAGAAAATTCATCCAGGAAAAATATAAACAGATTATTGAGGAGAACTACCACTCTTCCGACTTGAACTACAAACAGGATTTCACCTAATGAAGTATTTTGTAAATCATTTCCTTCATCAATTCCCCGTCTGTTGCAAGATTATTATCAACCCCTTTAGCCTTTAAATCGTATTCACTTAAAATAGATATGATCGAAATGAGCTTTCCTCTGGCGAAATTATTTGCTCCTGTCTGGTAATCGCTCACAAAAAAAGGATTTATGGATAAAGCTGCTGCAAGACTGTTTCTTGACTTATCCGCAAGATAGTGGATCATCAGCAGTTTGGAGAAATATCCATAAAGCATCGGAATGACCTTTACCAACGGATTTTCTCTTGGATTAGCACCGAAATAATTGATAATTTGGTTAGCTCTGAAAACATCTTTTCTTCCCAGTGCTTTCTGTAGTTCAAATACATTAAAATCCTTGCTGATCCCTATATTTTGTTCAATGAGCTCTTCAGTGATGGATTGTCCCTGAGGAATGTTGATGATAAGCTTTCCTATTTCGTTCACAATCTTTGAAAGGTCGTTCCCCAGAAATTCATTCAGGAGGGTTGCTGCTTTTGGCGTAATGGAATAGTTTTTAACATGGACATATGAAGCAATCCATTCGGGGATTTTATCGTCGTAAATACGGGAAGAATTGAATAAAATGCCGACTTTCTGGACGGTCTTGTAAAAAGCTTTTCTTCCGTCGATTTTTTCATATTTAAACCCCAGCACCAGAATTGTGGAAGGAACCGGATTGGCAACATATATTTCAAGCTCTTCAATCCCGCTGATCTCCTGGGCTTCCTTGACGATGATCACCTGGTAATTTGACATCATCGGGTACCGGCGGGCATAACTGATGATGGTCGGGACATTGGTATCCTTGCCGTAAAGAACCGTCTGGTTGAATTC
Organism: Bacteroidota bacterium; assembly: GCA_030706225.1. Taxonomy (GTDB): domain Bacteria; phylum Bacteroidota; class Bacteroidia; order Bacteroidales; family FEN-979; genus JAUZOW01. The sequence goes on from JAUZOW010000034.1 coordinate 20,265, forward strand.
CTTCTCGGTTTCCGACAGGACATTCTTCTCAATGTAATCAGAAATGACATCGATAAAATAGGCTTCTTCGCCGTAAAGAAAATATACCGGACGATAGATCTGCTTCTTCAGATCGGAAAGGATCTGCTCAAACGACACTTCATTTTTACGGGCTGCCATAGTGCTGTTAATCGAACCTCAGGTGTTTGACGCTTAATTTTTCTTTTATGACATGCTGCAGGGAATCAATACCTATCTTTAAATGCTGGGCTGTATATTTTTCGGAAATCCGCTTATCGCTTACTTCTGTTTTAACTCCGGATGCTACCATCGGTTGATCGGATACCAGCAGAATAGCTCCGGTCGGAATTTCATTGGCAAACCCTACTGCAAAGATTGTGGCGGTTTCCATATCAATAGCCATAGCACGAGTCAGTTGCAGGTAATTTTTAAATTTATCATCATATTCCCAAACCCTCCGGTTGGTGGTGTAAACTGTACCCGTCCAGTAATTTAGGCCATTCTGGATAATGGAACTGGAAATCACCTTTTGAAGGTTAAAAGCTGGTAACGCGGGAACTCTTTCAGGAAAATAATCATCGGATGTTCCTTCTCCGCGAATGGCTGCAATGGGGAGAATAAGATCTCCCACTTTGTTCTTTTTCTTAAGCCCGCCGCAAGTACCAAGGAAGATGCATGCTTTGGGTTGGATTGCGCCCAGAAGATCCATAATTGTTGCGGCATTCGGACTTCCCATCCCGAAATGGATGACAGTGATATCGCCAGCTGTTGCAGAAGGCATGGCTTTGTCTTTTCCCTGAACTGGA
>JAUZOW010000035.1 GCA_030706225.1 Bacteroidota bacterium
AAAATGATCTGTTTTTTAAAAAAAAATCAAAGGAAAAGTTGTTTATATTAAATTAATATCTACCTTTGCACCCTCGAAAAAGTGAAAGCTTTTTATAGAGGGATTTGACAGAAAGAGTAAAGGAAACCTGAAAAATTGAGACAAATATAGGTTTCGACCGGGCAAAGCCAAAATGTCCGGATAACCAATCAGGCGGTTGTCTCAAACTGACCTCCCTTACTATTCTCTGTTTAAGTAATCTATAAAATATTGGAAACTAAAATATTAGTTAAAAGATTAATTTATGCCGACAATTCAGCAACTGGTTCGAAAAGGAAGACAGAAACTTCAGGACAAAAGTAAATCTCCTGCCCTGGATTCCTGTCCGCAGCGTCGTGGTGTGTGTGTAAGAGTTTATACCACTACACCTAAGAAACCGAATTCTGCTATGCGAAAAGTCGCCAGGGTTCGTTTGACCAATGGTAAAGAAGTGAATGCGTACATTCCGGGTGAAGGACATAACCTTCAGGAACACTCCATTGTAATGATTCGTGGAGGAAGAGTAAAGGACCTTCCGGGTGTCCGTTATCATATTATCCGTGGTGCACTGGATACATCCGGTGTAGAAGGACGTAAACAACGCCGTTCAAAATACGGAGCCAAAAGACCTAAAGAAAAGAAAGCATAAAACAGGGACGGCCTTTAATGGTCGCCCTTGCTCATATATGAATAAATTGGAATCAGCCATATGAGAAAATCCAAGCCAAAGAAAAGAGTGATCCTTCCCGACCCGAAGTACAATGATACACAGGTCACAAAATTTGTGAACAATATCATGCTCATGGGAAAGAAGAATAAGTCGTATGAGGTCTTTTACGATGCGATTGACATCGTTTCCGAAAAGACAAAGGAAAATGGCCTCGAAGTATGGAAAAAGGCATTGGCCAATGTGACTCCTTCTGTGGAAGTCAGAAGCCGCAGAATCGGAGGTGCTACTTTCCAAATTCCTTCTGAAATCCGACCGGGCAGGAAATTGTCTATCGGAATGAAATCACTGGTTTCATTCTCTCGTAAACGCCATGAAAAAAGTATGGCTGAAAAGCTTGCTGCTGAAATCATGGCCGCTTATAAAGAAGAAGGATCCGCTTTTAAAAGAAAAGAAGATACACACCGTATGGCAGAAGCTAACAAAGCTTTTTCCCATTTCAGGTTTTAATCTCAATTTAATATTAACAGAAATGCAATATACATTATAATGTCAGAAAATCTCCAAAATACAAGGAATATTGGCATTATGGCCCACATCGACGCGGGAAAAACCACGACGACGGAGCGTATATTGTACTATACTGGCATTAATTACAAGATCGGCGAAGTACATGATGGTACTGCTACGATGGACTGGATGGTCCAGGAGCAGGAAAGAGGAATTACCATCACTTCTGCCGCTACAACCGTTTACTGGGACTACAAAAATGAAAAGTACCGGATTAACATTATCGATACCCCGGGACATGTCGACTTTACCATTGAAGTTGAACGTTCTCTCAGAGTACTCGACGGTGCCGTTGCTCTTTTTGATGCCGTCGGTGGTGTCGAGCCTCAGTCCGAAACGGTTTGGAAACAAGCTAATAAATACAACGTTCCCAGAATAAGCTATATTAATAAAATGGATAGAACCGGCGCTGATTTCTTCAAAGTCATCGCTCAAATCCATGAAAAACTCGGTGGAAATCCCATTCCTGTCCAGATCCCTGTCGGAGCTGAAGATCAGTTCACAGGTATCGTTGACCTGGTCGCTAATAAAGCTTATGCCTGGAATGATGAAAACCTGGGAAAAGATTATTTTGAAATTCCTATTCCGGAAGATATCAGAGAGGTAGTTAAAGATTACCGTACACGACTGATTGAAGGTACAGCCGAAGAAAGTGATAACCTTCTTGAAAAATATATGAAAGATCCGGATTCCATCAGTGAAGAAGAAATCATTGCTTCCTTAAGAAAAGCAACGATTGAAAACCGGATCACTCCTGTCGTCTGTGGCGCTTCCTTTAAAAATAAAGGAGTTCAGCCGCTGATTGATGCTATTGTGAAATACCTTCCTTCTCCTTATGATATGCCTCCTGTAAAAGGGCTGAATCCTTATACACAAAAGGAAGAGATCCGCAAGCCGGATCCTGAGGATCCTTTTACAGCGATTGCTTTTAAAATTGCTACAGATCCTTTTGTAGGGAAACTTGCTTTCTTCCGTGTTTATTCAGGAAGTCTTGATGCAGGTCAGACGGTTTTAAATTCCAATACAGATAAGAAAGAAAGAATCAACCGCCTGGTTCATATGCATGCCAATAAGCAAATCGCTCTGAAACATATCGAAGCTGGAGAGATCGGTGCCGCGGTTGGTTTTAAAGAAATTCATACGGGTGATACCCTTTGTGATATGAAACATCCGATCGTGCTTGAAACCATGGTGTTCCCTGAGCCGGTTATTAATATGGCCATAGAACCCAAAACTCAGGACGATGTGGATAAGCTTTCTGTTGCTCTTGCCAAACTTTCTGAAGAAGATCCTACTTTTAAAGTCCGCGTGGATGATGAAACAGGTCAGACGCTGATCAGTGGAATGGGAGAGCTTCACCTGGATATCATTCGCGACCGGCTGAGAAGGGAATTTAATATAGATTGTAATTGCGGAAATCCGCAGGTAGCTTATAAAGAAGCGATCACGACGACGGTCGAACATCGCGAAATATATAAGAAACAAACTGGAGGCAAAGGGAAATTTGCTGATGTACTTATTGAGATTTCCCAGGCTCCCAAAGGAACCAAAGGTCTTCTTTTTATCAATGAAATTAAAGGCGGAAGCATTCCCAAGGAATTTATTCCGTCCATTGAAAAAGGGATCCGTTCCGGTTTGAATAATGGTCCATTGGTAGGATTCCCGATGGAAAGCGTTAAAGTTCGCTTACTGGATGGTTCTTTCCATAGTGTAGATTCTGATGCACTGGCATTTCAGATTGCTGGAGGAATTGCATTCAGGGAAGCATGCAGGAAAGCGAAAGCCGTCATTCTTGAACCCATTATGCGTTTTGAAATTGTTACGCCCAGTGATTATATTGGTGAAGTGACAAGTGATATCAACAAGCGTCGCGGGCATGTTGAAGAAGTTCAAACGCGTATGAACGACCAGGTGGTATTGGGAAAAGTTCCCCTGGCAGAGATGTTCGGTTACGTGACTTCATTAAGAAGTATTACTTCAGGAAGAGCAACTTCGATGTTGGAGTTTTCACATTATGAAGCAACTCCTCCTGATATTATGGATGAAATATTATATAAAATCCGGGGTTATGTTCCGGTTAGTCAATGAAAAATATTCACCGTTTTTGTCACAACATAAATTAAAACAACGTGAGCCAGAGAATTAGAATCAAACTAAAGTCGTACGATTACAACCTGGTTGACAAATCAGCCGAAAAGATCGTAAAGACCGTGAAAGCGACGGGAGCCGTAGTCAGCGGACCGATTCCCCTGCCTACCGACAAGAAGATTTTCACGGTGCTAAGGTCTACGTTTGTGAACAAGAAATCGCGGGAACAATTCCAGCTTTGTTCATACAAACGTCTGCTGGATATTTATTCAACTACTTCCAAGACCATTGATGCTTTGATGAAGCTTGAGCTTCCGAGTGGTGTGGAAGTTGAAATCAAGGTATGATCGTTTACGTCTTGTTATTGAATTGAAAAAACAAAAGAAATGTCTGGATTAATAGGTAAAAAAATCGGGATGACCAGCATCTATGATGCAAATGGCAAAAATGTGCCCTGTACGGTCATTGAAGCCGGTCCTTGTGTAGTAACCCAGGTCAAGTCAAAAGATTCAGATGGGTACGATTCACTTCAGCTGGCTTTTGAGGACAGGAAGGAAAAACATACTAACAAAGCTTTAAAAGGGCACTTTAACAAAGTTGGTATTACCCCGAAAAAAGTCATTTCGGAGTTCACCCGTTTTGAACCAGGTCAGGTAAGAGCCTTTGGAGATGTTCTCCGTGTAGATATTTTTGTTGAAGGAGAATATATCGATGTTGTTGGTATTTCCAAAGGGAAAGGATTCCAGGGTGTTGTTAAAAGGCATCATTTCCGTGGTGTCGGGGAATCCACCCATGGTCAGCATGACCGTTTACGTGCACCAGGTTCGGTAGGAGCTTCTTCATGGCCTTCCCGAGTATTTCCGGGATTGCGTATGGCAGGCCGGATGGGTGGACAACGTGTCAAAGTAATCAATCTTCAGATCATGAAGATCATCTTGGAGAAAAATCTTGTCCTGGTTAAAGGCGCAGTTCCAGGAGCCAATGGTTCATATGTAATTATTGAAAGATGGAAATAGCAATTTATAACATTAAAGGCGGAATGACCGACCGGAAGATTACACTGGATGATAGTGTTTTCGGAATCGAGCCCAATGATAATGCGATTTATCTGGATGTAAAGCAATATATGGCTAACAAACGCCAGGGTACGCATGCATCGCTTGAAAAATCAATGATCTCCGGCAGTACTAAAAAACTGAAACGCCAAAAAGGAACAGGTGGAGCCCGTGCAGGTAGCATCAAGAGTCCGTTGTTTCGTGGTGGTGCCAGAGTTTTCGGACCGCAACCCAGGGATTATAATTTCAAGCTGAATAAAAAGTTGAAAAAACTTGCCCGTATCTCTGCATTAAGTTATAAAGCGAAGGAGAACGGTATTATGGTTCTTGAAGATTTCACATTTGATGGTCCAAAGACAAAGAACTTTACTGAAATCCTGAAGAACCTGAAAATGGAAGGCAATAAAATTTTACTGGTTGTTTCAGCAAATGATGAAAATATTTTACTCTCTTCCAGGAACCTTAAAAAGGTAAAAGTGATGAGAGCTGCCGACCTGAATACATATGAGATTCTGGATGCGAAAAATTTACTGATTCTTGAAAGTTCGGTAAAAGAAATTGAAAAGATTCATCAGAATTAATTCCAAGAACGAGTATAAATACTTAGTGTAATGAGCGTAATTATTAAGCCGATAATAACCGAGAAGATGACCAGGATGAGCGAAAAGTTCAACCGTTATGGTTTTCTCGTCGACAAAAAGGCCAACAAGCTCCAAATCATGCAAGCTATAAAGGATATATACGGAGTGGAAGTAGCCGACGTCAATACCATGGTTTATCCCGGTAAGAAAAAGAGCCGTTATACCCGTACCGGAGTAATTGCCGGACAATCTTCCGGATATAAAAAGGCCATCGTGACATTGGTAAAAGGTGAAACAATTGATTTTTACAGCAATATTTAAATAAATGGCGCTTAAAAAGTACAAACCAACAACTCCCGGCCAGCGGTTTAAATTGATCAGTGCGTTTGATGAGATCACCGCTGAAAGCCCAGAAAAAGGCCTGTTGCTTTCCAAGAGAAAGTCAGGGGGGAGGAACAATGAAGGAAAAATGACCATGCGCTATATTGGCGGAGGTCATAAGCAGATGTTCCGGGTCATTGATTTTAAAAGGGATAAAGAAGAAATCCCAGGAATGGTGAAGAGTATTGAATACGATCCAAACCGTACAGCAAGAATTGCGCTGATCTCTTATAAAGATGGTGAAAAACGGTATATCATTGCTCCTCACGGTTTAAAAGTCGGCCAGGTTGTCCTGTCAGGAAAAGGTGTTCCGCCTGAAATCGGGAATACGTTATATATGAGTGAAATTCCTTTCGGGACTATCATTCATAATGTAGAACTGAGACCAGGTCAGGGTGCCAAGCTTGTCAGAAGTGCCGGATCTTATGCTCAGCTGATGTCAAGGGATGGGAAATTTGCGATCATTAAAATGCCATCCGGAGAAACCCGTATGATCCTTCAGGCATGCAAGGCAACGATTGGTATGGTTTCAAATATTGATCATAGCCTGGAATCTTCCGGAAAAGCCGGACGTAGCCGTTGGCTTGGAAGAAGACCTCGTACCCGTGGTGTTGCTATGAACCCTGTCGACCATCCAATGGGTGGTGGTGAAGGAAGAGCATCCGGTGGTCATCCGAGATCGCGTAAAGGTATGCCTGCAAAAGGCTTTAAGACTCGCGACCGGAAGAAGAATTCCAATAAATATATTGTTGAAAGAAGAAAAAAATAACCGTAATCTGATAATAAGATGAGCAGATCACTAAAAAAAGGTCCTTATATCCATTACAAACTTGAAAAGAAAGTTTTGGATGCCGTGGAATCGAAAAAGAAAACGGTTATCAAGACCTGGTCAAGGGGATCCATGATCTCTCCCGACTTTGTCGGACTGACCATTGCGGTCCATAACGGGAATAAATTTATACCCGTATATGTTACAGAAAACATGGTAGGTCATAAGCTGGGTGAATTTGCACCTACGCGGATCTTTAGAGGCCATGCAGGAAATAAAGATAAAGCTAAGAAATAAAGTAAACTTACTGTACCATGGGAGTTAAAAGCAGAACCAGAGCAGAACAGCGTAAAGAACAGAAGAAAACCCTGTACTATGCAAAGCTGAATAACTGTCCTACCTCTCCGAGGAAGATGAGACTTCTTGTTGATCTTATCAGAGGGAAAAAGGTTGAGACAGCCCTGCATATGCTAAAGAATTCACCTAAACAACCTTCAGAACGGTTGCATAAGCTTCTTCTTTCAGCTATTGCCAATTGGCAGGCGAAGAACCAGGGAGTACGTCTGGAAGACAGCGATCTTTACGTGAAGGAAATTATGGTGGATGGAGGAAGGATCCTCAAAAGAATCCGGACTGCACCTCAGGGACGAGCTGCCAGAATCCGCAAACGTTCTAATCATGTGACTCTGATAGTCGACAGCATGAATAAACCTGGCGAAGAAGAGTCTGTTTCAGAAGAAATAGAAGAAACAAAAGAAAAATAGTACCAAAATAATAAATCGTTAACTGAATGGGACAAAAGACGAATCCAATTGCAAACAGGTTAGGAATCATCAGGGGATGGGACTCGAACTGGTATGGGGGAAAGAATTTTGCACCTAAACTGGTGGAAGATGACAAGATCCGTAAGTATCTTAATGCTCGTCTTTCCAAAGCTGGAATCTCAAAGATCGTTATTGAGCGTACATTGAAGCTTGTAACTGTTACTATACATACTGCACGCCCGGGAATTATTATCGGGAAAGGTGGCCAGGAAGTTGATAAGCTGAAAGAAGAGCTGAAAAAGATCACCAAGAAAGAGATCCAGATTAATATATCGGAGATCAAAAGGCCTGAACTGGATGCCGTTATCGTTGCCAATACGGTTGCCAGCCAGATTGAAGGGCGTATTTCCTATCGCCGGGCTATAAAGACCTCTATCGCTTCCGCAATGCGGATCGGCGCTGAAGGTATCAAGGTCTTCATCTCCGGGCGATTGGGTGGAGCTGAAATGGCACGCCGGGAACAGTATAAGGAAGGACGTATTCCTCTGCATACTTTCCGTGCAGATATTGACTATGCTACTGCTGAAGCTCATACGACTTATGGAAGAATAGGGATCAAAGTATGGATCTGCAAAGGTGAAATTTACGGGAGACCTGATCTGACACCTGCTGCAGCTGGACCTAAAATGAAACCTTCTGCACCGAGGAGTAAAGGAGGAGTACGTAGTAAACCCAGAAACAGGAAATAAATTCATTAGAATCCTATTAATCTGAATATAGAATGTTACAGCCTAAAAAGACCAAATACAGAAAACAGCAGAAAGGGAAGATGAAGGGTAATGCCAAACGTGGATATACCCTGGCATTTGGCTCATTCGGAATAAAAACCCTTGATGAAGCTTGGCTTACCGGACGCCAAATTGAATCTGCCCGTCAGGCTATCACACGTTATATGAAACGTGAAGGACAGATATGGATCCGAATTTTTCCCGATAAACCGGTTAGTAAAAAGCCTGCTGAAGTCAGAATGGGAAAAGGTAAAGGTGCACCGGAATATTTTGTGGCACGTATCACCCCGGGACGTATTCTGTTTGAAGTGGAAGGTGTCCCCTTTGATGTGGCTAAAGAAGCTCTGCGGCTTGGTGCTCAAAAGCTTCCTGTCCTTACAAAATTTGTAGTGCGGACTGATTATGAACAGGAAATCGCTTAAAAGATTTTTAATCCTTTAAATTTCATCAGCGAAATGGAACAAAAAGTTATCAGGGAACTAACCACGGCGGAAATAAAAGAACGGCTGGATGAGGAAAAAAGACAGCTTCTCAAACTAAAGCTGAATCATGCCGTTTCTCCTCTGGAAAATCCCAATAAAATTAAGGCATACCGGAAAACGGTTGCGCGCCTTGAAACCGAATTGAGAAGAAGGATCCTGAGCGGTGATACCGTGAAACAGGATAAAAAATAAAAGGTCAGGTCATTGACATTGCCTTTCAATCAACAGGAATAACAATGGAAACCAGAAAACTTAGAAAAGAAAAAATTGGAATCGTGGTCAGCAACAAGATGGAAAAATCCATCGTAGTTGAGGTCGAACGCCGTGTCATGCACTCGAAATATGGTAAATTCGTGAAAAAAAGCTCCCATTTTGTAGCTCACGATGAAAAGAACGAATGCAGCGAGGGTGACAAAGTGAGAATCGGAGAAACACGGCCACTCAGTAAGAATAAATGTTGGCGACTTGTCGAAATTATTGAAAAGGTTAAATAGCCATGATACAGCAAGAAACAAGACTCACGGTTGCAGATAACAGCGGTGCAAAGGAAGTTCTTTGCATCCGGGTCCTTGGCGGAACCAAGAAACGTTATGCAACCATCGGCGATAAAATCGTAGTAACGGTAAAGAATGCGATTCCCTCGGGAAATATTAAAAAGGGAACCGTATCCAAAGCCGTAGTCGTGAGAACTAAGAAGGAAATCCGCCGGAATGACGGTTCATATATACGGTTCGATGATAATGCCGTTGTACTGCTTAATACTGCGGGAGAAATGATTGGAACCCGTATTTTCGGACCCGTAGCAAGAGAATTGCGTGAAAAACAATTTATGAAAATCATATCATTGGCACCTGAAGTGCTTTGAGTAAATCAATAATAACAATGGCAACGAAGCTACATATCAAGAAAGGTGACACAGTCATGGTCATTGCAGGCGATTCCAAAGGCCAGCAGGGAAAGGTTTTAGAAGTGGAAACCGATACCATGAAAGCCATTGTGGAAGGCATTAATATGGTTTCTAAACATACCAAACCTAATGCTAAATCACCACATGGCGGTATCATTAAAAAAGAAGCATTAGTCCATATTTCAAACCTGATGGTCATTGATACTACCGGGAAACCTACCCGGACCGGCCGCAGAATGGACAGCAAAAAGGATAAATCGGTAAGATATTCTAAAAAATCAGGGGAGGTTATAAAGTAATGGCTTATACACCAAGATTAAAGGAAAAGTATACCCGGGAAATCGTCCCTGCACTCATGGCGCAGTTCAATTTCAAAAGCACGATGCAGGTTCCGAAGATGACTAAGATATGCCTTAACCAGGGATTAGGAATAGCAATTACCGACAGGAAATATATCGAAACCGGGATTAATGAAATGACGATGATTGCCGGTCAGAAGGCCGTTGCAACAAAATCACGGAAAGATATTTCCAATTTCAAACTGAGAAAAGGAAATCCTATTGGTGTACGTGTTACCCTGAGAGGTGAACGTATGTACGAATTTCTTGATCGTTTAATCTCTGTATCCATCCCTCGTATACGTGACTTCAGAGGGATCAGTGATAAAGGCTTCGACGGCAGAGGAAATTATACCCTGGGAATTGCTGAACAAATCATTTTCCCGGAAATAGATATAGATAAGATTTCGAAGCTCAACGGAATGGATATCACTTTCGTGACTACAGCCCGGAATGATCGTGAAGCTTATGCTTTATTAAAAGAATTTGGATTACCTTTCAAAAAATAAGAGATATGGCAAAAGAATCCATGAAAGCCAGGGAAAGAAAGCGCGAACAAATGGTGGCAAAATTTGCCGAAAAACGCAAGGCGCTGAAAGCAGAAGGAGATTATATTGCATTACAGAAACTCCCGAAAAATGCGTCACCTGTACGCCTGCATAACCGGTGTAAACTTACCGGACGTCCAAAAGGATATATGCGGATTTTCGGAGTTTCGCGTATCAATTTCAGGGAAATGGCTGTTAAAGGTCTGATCCCGGGCGTTAAAAAAGCCAGCTGGTAAAAAAAGAAAGTATATAAACAAAATACGATAAGCAGATCATGGTTACCGATCCAATTGCAGATTATTTGACCCGAATCCGGAATGCCGTCATGGCTAATCACCGGGTAGTGGAGATCCCTTCTTCCAAAATGAAAAAGGATATTACAAAAATTCTTTTTGAAAAGGGATATATCCTGAATTTTAAATTCGAGGATGACAAGAAACCCGGCGTTATTAAGATCGCCCTGAAGTATCATCCGGTCAGCAAGCTGTCCGCCATAACAAAAATGGAAAGGATCAGCAAACCGGGACTGCGGAAATATACCGATTCGGAAAATCTTCCAAGAGTATTGAATGGTTTAGGAATCGCAATCCTTTCCACATCCCAGGGAATAATGACCGATAAAGAAGCCCGGGCCCGTAAAATCGGGGGTGAGGTATTATGTTACATTAGTTAACCTTAGGAGAACAGATATATGTCACGAATAGGGAAATTACCGATTTCCATACCCGATGGTGTAAAAATAGAGGTTTCAGACAAGAATCTCGTTACGATAAAGGGTAAACTGGGTGAACTGACCCAGCAGGTTGATCCAAAAATCAAAATAAAAATTGATGGAAACATCCTCCACGTTGAACGTACTGGTGAGGAAAAGGAAGATCGGGCAAAACATGGTCTTTACCGGGCTCTTCTGGCCAATATGGTAAAAGGAGTGAGTGAAGGCTATAAAATTGTACAGGAACTTGTCGGAGTTGGGTATAAAGCTTCCGCTAAAGAGCAACTTCTTGAACTTTCACTTGGATATTCACATAATATCGTGATGGAATTACCCAAGGAAATTCAGGTTGAAACTACTGCCGAAAGAGGAAAGAATAATACCATTATTCTGAAATCCGTCGACAAACAGTTACTGGGCCAGGTGGCCGCCAAGATCCGTTCACTTCGCCGTCCGGAACCATACAAAGGAAAAGGTATCCGCTTCCTGGGTGAAGAAATCAAGAAAAAAGCCGGTAAATCAGCCGCCAGTCAATAGAAATTTGTTTAAACTAATATGCCAAATAATTAAAATCATTAAAGAATGGCAATCAAGAATAAAAAAGAATCAAGAAGGTTCAGGATCAAAAAAACGATCCGAAAGATCGTACATGGGACTCCTGACAGGCCTAGAATGACTGTTTTCAGAAGCAACAGCGAAATATATGTGCAGCTGATCGATGATTTGAACAGCAAAACAATATTAGCAGCTTCTTCACAGGCGGATGAAATTGCCGCTCAGAAATGCACGAAAACGGATAAAGCAAAGCTTGTTGGAAAGCTTGTTGCAGAAAAAGCATTGCAGGCAGGAATCAACAATGTGGTTTTTGATAGGAACGGTTATTTGTATCATGGACGGGTCAAATCATTGGCAGAAGCTGCCAGAGAAGTGGGCCTGAAATTCTAAATAGCTTATGACAAACGTTAACGTAAAAAGAGTTAAATCAAGCGAGATTGAGTTCAAGGACCGCCTGGTAAGCATTCAGAGAGTCACCAAAGTGACAAAAGGCGGACGTACCTTTAGTTTCTCGGCTATCGTCGTGGTCGGTAATGAAAACGGCGTGGTTGGTTACGGTCTTGGAAAAGCCAAGGAAGTTACGGCTGCTATCGCCAAGGGTATCGATGATGCAAAAAAGAACCTTATTAAAGTTCCGGTATTAAAAGGAACTATTCCTCACGACCAGCTAGGGAAATACAGCGGAGCTCTCGTTTATCTGAAGCCGGCTGCCCCCGGAACTGGAGTTATCGCCGGTGGTGCTATGCGTGCTGTCCTGGAAAGTGTCGGAATCAAAGATGTGCTTGCCAAGTCAAAGGGATCTTCAAATCCTCACAGCGTGGTAAAAGCTACCATCAATGCTCTGATGAGAATGCGCGATCCCCATACTATCGCACAACTGAGAGGTGTGTCCCTGAATAAAGTCTTTAACGGTTAATAAAGTCATATAATACGTATGAACGAAATGAAAAAAATAAAGATTACCCAGGTGTCAAGCGGTATCGGCCGTCCTCTCCGTCAAAAGAGAACATTGGAAGCCCTTGGACTGCGCAAAATGCAGCATACCGTTGAAAAAAACGCTACCCCGCAGATCTTGGGAATGGTGGAAAAAGTGAAACACCTTGTTAAGGTGGAAGAAGTATCAGAATAAAACGAAACTGAAAATTTTTACAGACAAAAGAGATTACCATGGATTTAAGCAATCTGAAACCGGCTAAAGGTTCTGTTAAAAAATCAAAGAGAATTGGGAGAGGTCAGGGTTCTGGTAAAGGTGGAACATCAACCCGTGGCCATAAAGGTGCCCAGTCCCGTTCCGGTTATTCCCGGAAAATCGGGTACGAAGGAGGTCAGATGCCTTTGGCTCGCCGCCTTCCCAAATTCGGCTTTAAAAATATTAACCGAGTTGAATATAAAGGGATAAATATTGAAACCCTTCAAAGATTAGCAGAAAAACATAATATTACAGCCATTAACCCTGAATTTCTGGTAAAAAGCGGAATCACTTCGAAAAATGACCGGATCAAGATTCTGGGAAGAGGCGAACTGAAAGCGAAACTTGAGGTGACCGCCCATGCATTTTCCGCATCAGCTAAAAAAGCCATTGAAGACTTAGGTGGCAGTGTGAACATTATTTAACTTGTTCTGCATGAAAAAACTGTTTCAAACTCTAAGAAATATATGGAAGATCGAAGATCTTCGTAAGAGAATAATCTATACTCTCGGGATTGTATTACTGTATCGCCTGGGATCATACGTTGTTCTCCCGGGTATCGATCCGAGTATGCTGGAATCATTGGCCAATCAATCTAACTCTGGATTGCTTGGCTTACTTAATATGTTCTCCGGCGGTGCTTTTGCACATGCATCTATTTTTGCACTGGGGATCATGCCATATATCTCTTCCTCTATCGTGGTACAGTTACTGACTATGGCTGTGCCTTATTTTCAGAAACTTCAGAAAGAAGGAGAAAGCGGACGTAAAAAGATCAATCAGATTACACGTTATCTGACGGTTGTAATCCTGATTTTCCAGGCCCCTGCTTACATTACCAATCTGGTATCCCAGCTTCCTGCTGAAGCAGTTTATCCTTTTAATCCGAATGTAACAGGCCATTCCTTATTTTCATTCTTCGGTTTGTCAACCATTGTTATTCTGACAGCTGGTTCCATGTTTATCATGTGGCTGGGTGAAAGAATAACAGATAAAGGAATCGGAAACGGTATTTCCCTTATCATTATGGTAGGTATCATCGCTCGTTTGCCTTTCGCATTATTTGGCGAACTGGTTTCCAGAATGGAACAGAAAGGTGGTGGAATGGTGATGTTCGTTGTTGAACTTGCATTTCTGGTTCTGGTTATTTTGGTTACCATCCTGTTGGTACAGGGAACCCGCAAAATTCCTGTGCAGTATGCAAAAAGGATTGTAGGAAACAAGCAATATGGTGGAGTTCGTCAGTATATCCCATTAAAAGTGAATGCAGCAGGTGTTATGCCTATCATCTTTGCACAGGCTATCATGTTCCTGCCACTGACACTGGCCGGATTTGCAAAATCGGAATCACTGACCGGGTTTGCCAGAGTCCTGACGGATTTTAACAGCTTCTGGTATAACTTCGTCTTCTTTGTCCTGATTATTCTCTTTACTTATTTTTATACAGCTATTACGGTTAATCCCAACCAAATGGCTGAAGATATGAAGAAAAACGGCGGTTTCATTCCAGGTGTAAAACCGGGAAAGAAAACTGCAGAATTTATAGATAATGTCATGTCCAGGATTACCCTTCCGGGATCAATTTTCCTGGGTTTTGTCGCCATCATGCCGGCATTCGTTAGATTGGTTGGTGTAAATACACAGTTTGCTCAGTTCTATGGAGGAACTTCCCTGCTGATCCTCGTAGGTGTTGTTCTGGATACATTGCAGCAAATTGAAAGTCACCTGCTGATGCGTCACTATGATGGGCTGACCAAATCCGGAAGAATAAAGGGCCGTTCTTCATACAGCATGGCAGGTTAATAGAAAGTGAGACGTGTAATAATGGAAATTAAATCTGAGGAGGACATTGAACATTTAAGGGAAAATGCACTGATTGTAAGCAGAACCCTTGCTGAATTAGCAAAACATGTAAAACCCGGCATCACAACGGGGGAACTTGACAAGATCGCAGAAGATTACATTCGATCGGAAGGAGCACTCCCAGGGTTTAAAGGGTATAACGGTTTTCCAGGAGCCCTTTGCATATCAGTAAATGATGAAGTGGTGCACGGAATACCGGGGAATAGAGTTCTTAAAAATGGTGATATTGTTTCAGTCGACTGTGGAACCAGTAAAGATGGGTATTACGGAGATTCGGCATATACTTTTTCAGTTGGAGAAGTTAAGCCGGAAGTACGTAACCTGTTAAAAGTAACAAGAGAGTCGTTGATGAAAGGTATTGAAGCAGCTGTCGCCGGAAAGCGAATTGGCGATATCGGTTCAGCGATTCAGGAATATGTGGAAAACTTTGGATTTTCAGTCGTCAGAGATCTTGTAGGTCACGGAATTGGACGTCATTTGCATGAAAAACCTGATGTTCCGAATTACGGGAAACGGGGAACCGGTTCAAAATTACCGGAAGGATTGACGATTTGTATCGAACCTATGATTAATCTGGGAACAAGGAGTGTGTTCCAGAATCGTGACGGATGGACCATCCGTACAGCTGATGGGAAACCTTCAGCACATTTTGAACTGACGGTAGCTGTAAAGAAAGAAAAAGCTGATGTACTTTCCACATTCCGATATATTGATGAAGTTTTAGGACCTGATCATTTTTAAAAAACAAATATGGCGAAACAGACTTCAATACAACAGGACGGTACAGTGATCGAATCTCTGGGAAATGCAATGTTCCGAGTAGAATTGGAAAACAGTCATGTTATTACGGCACATATCTCCGGGAAAATGAGAATGCATTATATAAAGATACTTCCCGGCGATAGAGTCAAGGTTGAAATGTCACCATATGATTTGACCAAAGGGAGAATAACATTCAGATATCAATAGAAAAATTAAGCTAAAATGAAAGTTAGAACATCCATCAAGAAAAGAAGTGCCGACTGCAAGATCGTTCGCAGAAAGGGCAAGCTTTACGTCATCAACAAAAAGAATCCGAAAGAAAAACAAAGACAAGGTTAAACCTATCAATATAGAAATATATGGCACGTATTGCAGGTATTGATTTACCCAAAAACAAAAGTGGAGAAATCGGACTGACCTATGTATTCGGGATTGGCCGTAGCACGGCTAAGATGATCCTTACAAAGGCCGGTATAGATTTGAATAAAAAAGTCCAGGACTGGACGGATGATGAACAAAATAAGATCCGTACGATTATTAATGAAAGCGTAAAGGTAGAAGGTGCTCTCCGTTCAGAAGTTCAGATGAACATCAAGCGTTTAATGGACATTGGTTCCTACCGCGGAATTAGGCATCGTCTTGGATTACCCGTCCGTGGGCAAAGTACAAAGAACAATGCCCGTACCCGCAAGGGCAGGAAGAAAACCGTTGCCAATAAGAAAAAGGCAACTAAGGGTTAATGCCCTGCTTTGCAACTTGTGGATGCAGTTTATTTTTTCAGTTAGCAGTTTAAAACATTATGGCAAAATCGGAAAAAAGTTCAAAGAAAAGGGTCGTTAAAGTGGATGCGATCGGAAAAGCATACATCAACGCTTCTTTCAACAACATCATCGTAACACTGACCAATAATGCAGGCCAGGTGATATCCTGGTCATCTGCCGGTAAGATGGGATTCAAAGGATCAAAGAAAAATACTCCTTATGCTGCCCAGATGGCCTCTCAGGATGCTTCAAAAGTTGCTTTCGACCTAGGCTTAAGAAAGGTTAAAGTGTATGTTAAAGGGCCTGGTGCCGGAAGAGAATCTGCAATCCGCACGCTTCACGCAAGCGGGATTGAAGTAGGGGAGATCACCGATATTACTCCACTGCCTCATAACGGATGCCGTCCTCCTAAAAGAAGAAGGGTTTAATCAAGATTTTATTCATAAAATTACAAAAATCATACTATGGCAAGGTACATTGGTCCTAAGTCAAAGATTGCGAGAAGATTCAAGGATCCTATTTTTGGTCCTGATAAATATTACGAAAAAAAGAATTATCCTCCTGGAATGCACGGAGGAAATAAGCGGAGATCCAAGCTTTCTGAATATGGGACCCAGCTGATGGAAAAACAAAAAGCTAAATATACCTATGGAATTCTGGAAAGACAGTTTAAGAATATTTTCCAGAAAGCTACACGGAAGAAAGGGATTACAGGGGAAGTTCTGCTTCAGCTTATCGAAGCACGTTTGGATAATGTGGTTTTCCGTTTGGGTATTGCTCCTACAAGAAACGGAGCACGTCAGCTTATTCTGCATCGCCATATTGTTGTTAATGGTAAAGTGGTTAATGTCCCTTCCTTTGAACTTCGCCCCGGTGATATCGTGGGTGTAAGGGAAAGAAGCAAATCGCTGGAAGTAATCGTTAATTCGCTTGCTTCACGTGCAAACCAGTATTCTTGGCTGGAATGGGATGAAGCTATGAAAACAGGGAAATTTATGAATTATCCCGAACGTGCTGAGATTCCTGAAAATATTAAGGAACAGCTGATCGTCGAATTGTATTCTAAGTAATCATTCCAGAATAGAAAATCAAACCCATTTAACATCTGATATATGGCAATACTACCTTTTCAAAAACCCGACAGGGTAATAATGGTCGAAGCCGACGAATATAAAGGTGTTTTCGAATTCCGCCCACTTGAACCAGGGTTTGGTGTTACCATTGGCAACGCCTTACGCAGGATTTTACTTTCCTCTTTGGAAGGCTACGCTATTACTTCTGTTAAAATAGAAGGCGTTGACCAGGAATTCTCAACAATAAAGGGAGTTATCGAAGATGTTACTGAGATTCTCCTGAACCTTAAACAGATCCGGTTTAAACGGCAGATCGAATCTGAAACTTCTGAAAAAGTTACCGTTATCGTTGCCCAGCAACAGGTTTTTAAGGCAGGCGATATCAATAAGTTTTTATCCGTTTTCCAGGTTCTGAATCCGGATGTTGAAATTTGCCATATGGAATCTTCTGTTAAACTTACGATTGAACTTTCCATAGATAAAGGACGCGGATATATCCCGGCTGAAGAAAATAAAGCTCTGGGAACATCGATTGGACGTATTCCGATAGATTCTATCCATACTCCAATTCGCAATGTGAAATACTTCATCGAAAATTACCGTGTGGAACAGAAAACTGACTATGAAAAGCTGATTCTGGAGATCACTACCGACGGATCCATTCATCCCAAGCAGGCTCTTAAAGAAGCGGCTACCATTCTGATCCATCATTTCATGCTCTTTTCAGATGAAAAGATTACTCTCGACAGCCCTGAAAAAGCAGCAACGGAAGAATTTGATGAAACTTCACTCCATATACGCCAATTGCTGAAAACAAAACTGGTCGATCTCGACCTGTCAGTCCGGGCGCTTAACTGCCTTAAGGCCGCTGATGTGGAAACTCTTGGCGATCTGGTGGCTTTCAATAAAAATGACCTCCTTAAATTCAGAAATTTTGGTAAAAAATCACTGACTGAACTCGAAGAATTAGTGAAATCAAAAGGACTGGATTTCGGAATGAATACCACAAAATACAAATTAGATAAGGAATAATTGAAATGAGACACGGTAAGAAAATCAATCATTTAGGTAGAACTGCCTCTCACCGCAAAGCGATGATGTCGAACATGGCTTCTTCGCTGATTCTTCATAAACGTATTTCGACTACATTGGCAAAAGCCAGGGCTCTTAGGACTTATGTTGAACCTCTGATCACTCGTTCAAAGGAAGATTCTACCCACTCCCGCAGAGTCGTTTTCAGCTATCTGCAGAATAAAGAAGCTGTAAGCGAACTGTTTCGCGAAATCTCTCTGAAAGTGGCTGAACGTCCCGGCGGTTATACCCGTATCCTGAAAACCGGAGTGCGTGCTGGTGATAATGCCGATATGTGCATTATTGAACTGGTTGATTATAATGAAGCTATGCTGGGCAGCAAACAAGAAAGCAAAGCTAAGCCGACCCGTCGTCGTCGTGCTGCTAAGCCAAAAACAACGGAAGATAAAGCACCTGTAACAGAAGAAAAAACTCCTGTAAAAGAGGAAGCCAACAATCAACCGGAAGCTCCAAAAACCGAAGCAACGGAAGAAACACCGGTAAAGAAAACCCGGAAAAGTGCGAAAAAAAGCGAAGAATCGGATAATAAAGAATCAGAAGAAAAATGAGTAGCATTGTTTCCATTCATGCCCGCCAGATTTTAGATTCGAGAGGCAATCCAACTGTTGAGGTGGACGTTTATACAAACAACGGCGTCATGGGTCGTGCCGCCGTTCCTTCAGGAGCTTCAACCGGAATTCATGAAGCTGTTGAACTGCGTGACGGGGATAAAAAAGTCTACCTGGGAAAAGGCGTTCTGAAAGCTGTTCAGAATGTCAATAAAGTAATTGCTGAAGAATTAAATGGAGCTTTTGTCGAGGACCAGGTCGAAATCGACCGAAGACTGATCGAACTGGATGGTACACCCAATAAAGGAAAACTTGGCGCTAACGCGATCCTGGGTGTTTCCCTCGCAGTGGCGAATGCAGCGGCCCAGGAAACCGGACAACCTCTATACCGCTATCTGGGCGGTGTGGCTGCCAATACCCTCCCCATCCCAATGATGAATATCCTTAACGGGGGATCTCATGCTGATAATTCCATAGATTTTCAGGAATTCATGATTATGCCGGTAGGCGCTGATACTTTTGCCGAAGCTATCCGGATGGGATCGGAAGTTTTTCATAACCTGAAAAAAGTTCTGGCTAAAGCGAATTATGCTACCAACGTTGGTGATGAAGGTGGTTTTGCACCTAATCTGAAATCGAACGAGGAAGCTATCAAGGTTATTCTTCAGGCTATTGAAACCGCCGGATACAAACCGGGTGAAGATGTATTTATCGCTCTGGATCCCGCTTCTTCCGAATATTATATTCCGGAAGAAAATGTCTACCATCTCCATAAATCTTCCGGCGAAAAACTTTCCCCGAAAGATATGGTTGCTTTCTGGGCTGACTGGGTGAAGAAATACCCGATCATCTCCATTGAAGACGGTATGGCTGAAGATGACTGGGATGGTTGGGCAATGATGACCAAAGAACTGGGTGATAAGATCCAGCTTGTTGGTGATGACCTTTTTGTTACTAATGTCGAACGCCTGAAAATGGGTATTGATAAGAAGGTTGCCAATTCAATCCTGATCAAAGTTAACCAGATCGGTACGCTGTCTGAAACAATCAATGCAGTAAATATGGCTTACCGTAATTCTTATACGGCAATCATAAGTCACCGCTCTGGAGAAACAGAAGATACTACAATTGCAGATCTTTCTGTGGCCCTGAATACAGGACTGATTAAAACAGGCTCCGCCTGCCGTTCCGAACGTATTGCTAAATACAACCAGCTGATGCGGATTGAAGAACAACTCGAAAATTCAGCAAATTACCTCGGCAAGAAATTCAAATACCTGAGGTAAAATTTAAACCTGATAAAAATTAAAAATCCCGGTAACCTAATGGTTAACGGGATTTTTTTTTCAATGAACTTTTTTTACTTTTTACTCCTGTACTATCTTAATCAACAATTCTGTTACATGTTTTACATTTTCTTCAAATACTTTCAGGACATTCTCCCATGTTACAGGCTCTTCATCCTGACGCCAGGAATCATAATCGGTAGATAATGCAATGACCGCATAGGGAATACCGGCTTCATTTGCCAGCGCAGCTTCCGGAGCTATACTCATATTGATTATATCAGCGCCCAGATGCCGGAACATCAAAGATTCAGCGCGTGTACTGAACCTTGGACCTTCAATGGTGACAATAGTGCCTTTAGCGTGAAACGGGAGCTTCATCTGGACAGCTTTGTCAATTAACGCTTTTCGTAATTTTTCATCAAACGGGTCGGCCATGGATGTATGAACAAGCTTTCCGGGTTCAAAAACATCAAAAAAAGTATTGGTCCGGCGACAGGTGAAATCAATAAACTGATCCGGAATTACAATTTCTCCGCGGCCAATTTCTTCCCGGAGACTTCCACAGGCAGTGGTTGCAAAAATAGATTCACAACCCAGCATTTTCAAAGCTTTAATGTTGGCCCTGTTATTCACCTCGGTCGGTGGAATGGTGTGCTTTCTGCCATGACGGGAAAGAATATAAACTTCTGTATTTCCTGAAATTCCTTTGAAAAAGGTGGAACTTGGAGCTCCATAGGGAGTATTGATCTCTATTTCTTCGATGTGTTGGAAAATGTTAAGGCTCTCAAGTCCGGAACCTCCTATAATACCGGTTTTTCTCATGAATTTTTATTTACTGCGAAATTAGCGATAAAATCGGATTTGCTTCGGAAAACATTATTTTTGTAATACAATCAGATAAG
>JAUZOW010000036.1 GCA_030706225.1 Bacteroidota bacterium
AGTCTATTGTCGCTAATTTAGCAAATATTTACGACAAGGCAATTTATCAAAGGTATCAAAGTGGTAAAACATTTTTGCGTAATAAAATTTTTTCTATTATTTTAGTTCCCTGAACTTTAGGATACGAAATTCATGATTTATCATGCATAACGTATCAAAAGATGTTACAGTCCCAAATTAAGACAAGTCCTATGAGAAACTTTTTCCCTTTATTATTTGCAGGAATCATCTTTTTTGTGGGTTGTAAAAAATCAGATTCAGGAACCGAACCGAAACAGGATGCAACCCATTGCAGACTGGCGTCAATAGATCTTTTTGAAAACGGAAACCAGACGTATAAGGTTATTTATAATTATGACAGTTATGGAAATATCTCAGCGTATTATTCCATTGAGAATACGGGTGATACCATCCCCGGAGAAGAATACAAATTTGAAAACGGCATCTTAAAATATTCTTTGAAAAAAATACCTTCCCATTATCTGGATACCACATTTTATAACTTTGATGCAAATGGAAAGCTTATAAACATCAGGTCACGTGAATATTACGAATCCACTCTTAATGCATATTCCACGAAACAATATGTTTATAATGCAAATGGAAAGGTTATTTATACTGTATTAAGAGATACTCTGACCTATGGGTCAAATTATTATTCGTACGACTCGACTCTTTATGAATATACCGGGAATAATGTCACAAAAGTCACAGAATATTCGAATCCGGGAGTTTCCTTTCAAACTTTATATTATTATGACAACCAAAAGAATTACTTAAAGACAACCCATTTGCCGGCAATCAGTTGTCAGTACTGGTCGGAAAACAATATTATCAAAATTGATTTCGGGAATTATTCCATTTCTTATTCGGATATAACCTATAATTCAGCGGGATTTCCTCTTTCGTTCACACATACCGACACCATTAATCATCAACCCTGTATCGAGAAAGTGGAGTTGAACTACAAATGTAATTAGGATTTTATCAAGAGCATACCGGAGCATCCCCATTCATTCTAAGTTGCCGCAATTTCATCCAGGATTGTAAGTACTTCTTCAAAAGTATCCGCAGTCACAAGCTTCAACCGGTTCTTTTTAAAGCCCGGAATGCCTTTGAAATATCCTCCGTAGAATTTCCTTAATTCCAGGATGGCACGACGTTCTCCTTTATAATCGATGGAACGTCGGAGATGTTCTTTCAAAACATCAATCCGTTCGGCCATTGTTACCGGAGGAATCAATACTTCCCGGTCAAGCCATGCCCGTATTTCCCGGAAGATCCATGGGTTTCCGATCGCTGCACGGCCAATCATGAGGCCATCCACACCGTACCTTTCTTTCATTTCTTTAGCTATGATTGCGCTGGTAATATCTCCGTTCCCGAATACCGGAATCTTCATACGGGGATTGTTTTTTACTTCTCCGATCAGTGTCCAGTCAGCTTTTCCGCCATAAAGCTGAGCTTTTGTCCTTGCATGGATACTGATAGCCTGAATCCCGGCATCCTGAAGCTTTTCGGCAATATCGACGATATCTTTCCGCGATTCATCCCAGCCCAGCCTGGTTTTCGCTGTGACCGGGAGAGAAGTGGACTTTACGACAGCTTCCGTCATCCGGATCATCTTCGGAATATCGTTCAATAAAGCAGCTCCGCCACCTTTGACCACGACTTTCCTTACCGGGCAACCAAAGTTCAGATCGATGAAATCCGGATTTTGTGCGGCTGCGATTTCGGCTGCCTGTTGCATATTCTCTACCGAATGGCCAAATATCTGAATGCCAATCGGACGCTCTTCTTCACGAAACAGCATTTTCATCCGGCTTTTTTCAGCTTCCCTGACAAGCCCTTCTGACGAAATGAATTCAGTGATGAGAAGATCCGCTCCAAATGACTTGCAGATGGCACGGAAAGGGGAGTCGGTGACATCCTCCATAGGAGCCAGTATCAATGGGCTTTCACCTAGTTCTATATTTCCGATCTTTGTCAAATTCATTACATTTGCTGCAAAAATACTCGATATCTCCTTGCTTATGAATACCGGCCCTCTTTCTTCTTTCTCACCATCAATGCGTCTTCTGTTTGTCGTGATGCTGGTAATCGTTTGTTACCTGATCTTTTTTCTAGGGGGAATATTTCTCGCAATCCCATTATTTCATGTGAATCTTGTTTCTGATTTTTCCATCCTGACAAATTTCAATGATCCGAGATCCATTGTTCTGATGAAGTATTTCCAGGTTCTCCAGTCGGTAGCGATATTTATTGCCCCGGCTCTGCTGGCGGGTTGGTTTTTTGAAGGGAATCCGGGTAGCTTTTTAAAAGCCAACCGTAGTTCATCTTTCATGATATTCTTATGCGCCTTTTTGGTCATTCTGACCTGTCTTCCTTTGATCAATGAACTGGGCACACTGAATGAAAAGATGAAGCTTCCTGCCGGATTGGGTGGTTTTGAACAATGGATGAAAGACATGGAAGATGAAGCCGGTCAGATCACGGATGCTTTTATGAATACGACAACTGCCGGTGGATTCCTGTTCAATCTGTTTATGATAGCAATACTGCCTGCTTTGGGTGAAGAGATGTTCTTCCGGGGAGTACTGCAGAAATTACTGGGAGACTGGTTTCGTAACCGGCATATCGCCATTTTCGTGACAGCATTGATCTTTGCCGGGGTTCATCTTCAGTTTTACGGGTTTCTTCCCCGCTTTTTCCTCGGACTGATGCTGGGCTATCTGTTTTTCTGGAGCGGATCTCTCTGGGTTCCGATCCTGGCTCATTTTATAAACAACAGCTCTGCGGTTTTTGTGGATTTTCTCAACCGTAATGGGTTGATTACAACGAAATATGAAGATTTCGGGAATACCGATAATGCATTCCTCATCATTGGCAGTATTGTAGTCACCGGCTTACTATTCTATTTCATTTACCGGAAAAGAAAGATTGAACCAGTTTCCCCGGTTCATGACTTTCCTTATTGAGCTTTCACTGACTATTTCAACTGCGTAAGATATTTCTTACTTAGTTTATCGTAAATCTTCATTTCAGGAGTGGTTTCCCAATTTTTATCAAACAATCCGCTTCTTGAGTTAAGAGGTTCCCAGATACAGGCTCCTTTTCCCATATTCCCCGGTACGGCAAAATCAATATCGTGAACTTCCTGCTTGAAATCTGAGTATTCCGCAACAATGACCGGTTTGTTGTATCTTTTGCTCAAGTCGATCAGATTGAATTTAAGGTCCGCCAGGGTTCCATGCCAACGGGGATAATAAGACAATCCAATAACATCGAACCGAAGGCCTCTTGCGATCATATTATCCAGCCAGAAAATAGCTTCCTTATTTTGACCGCCAAGTGCCAGATGGATCATGACCGGAATATTGGGGTCAACCGCTTCAACCCCTTCAATGCCTGCTTTCAGAAGTTCAGCCAGCTTGTCAGGGTTACTGATATGACCTTCAGGCCATAGAATCCCGTGATTTATTTCATTACCAACCTGTACCATCGAAGGCAGGGTACCTTGTTTTTTAAGGGCTAAAAGTACTCGGGTCGTATAACTTTTCACAGAATCCTTTAGTGTCTTAAAGTCCAGGTTTGACCAGGATTTTGGAAGGTTCTGCTGCTGGGGGTCAGCCCAGTAATCGCTATAATGAAAATCGAGAAGCAGTTTCATCCCCGCATCATGGATCCTGCGTGCCATTGCAAGTGTATTGGAAAGCCCGCAAAATCCCTTACCTGGAGAATATCCTTCTTTGTTTTCCGGATTGACAAAGATCCGTAACCGGATATAGTTAAAACCATGGTTATGCAACATAACCATGGCATCAATCTGCTGCCCGTTATCGGAAAATTTCACCCCATGATTCTCCATTTCCGGGAGAAAAGAGATATCTGCTCCGATCATACGGTCGATAGACTTAGTAACAGGTGGTAAGGGTCCGGGATTGGGCTTTTTATTCATAAAACTTGCCGGTAATGTATGGATTTCGTGAGATCCTGGCCAGAGCCTTGCCAAACGAGCTTCGACCTTTGTTTTGCCTGGTTTTGTTCCGGCGACAAACCGGAGGTTACAAATACCATTGAACAACCGGACAGCATAATATGTCTTGCCGGTTGAATCCGTTTTACAGGCAATGGGTTTCCCTGTAACATCCGTAATTTTTCCTTCGCCTGTCACATAGATCCTGACAGAATCTTTTGCAGATTTGATCTCTTGTCCGATACTGTCAGCGATGGCGATCCGCATCCGGGTATTGTCTTTTCCATTGGCAATCAACGTCGTACTGTAACTGGTCAGCATGACTGAAGCCGGCTTCCCTGGGTCTGAGGGATTTGCAGAAACCGCCACACATAAAAACAAAGCGATTGCCTGCATGATGAAAAATTTAAACATTTTCATGGCATGGTTTCTTTATATAAAAATACAAAATCCCCTTTCTCTCCGAATGGAATATCCCCATATCCTTAAAGAGGAAAAAATGGGGAGGAACAAGGGAGGGCAGGCAGCCTGTATGCAATAGCAATCAGTAAAGTTTATAATGAGAAGTTGACCGATTCTCCGTTAATGGTTCCGGAAACGGTACCGCCGGTGCCATTGGTATTGAGGATGATAGTCAGGTTGAAATTGAAGGTCTTGCTAAATCCATCGCCGGTAACCTTGACACCTCCGGAATATTCCATACTGGATGCGGTTCCGAAAGTATTACCACCGGGCAGCAAGGTAAAAGTGCCTGCCAGTGAAACATACGGATCACCGTTCATGGTATAGTTTTTCCCGTTGGAGGCAAAAATGTAATCATTGATAGTTTCCGTGAATCCCAAAAGCATTGTTCCACTCTGGACTTCACCGGTCTGATCATTGATTGTGATATTACCCGTGATACTTCCTGTCACATGAATATTTCCTCCCAGTGAACTGTTTACGGTCTGATCAACATTCAGATTAATCGGGTAAGTTGATTTAGTAGGACCGGCAGCATTGTATCCAGCCATACCTGATTGGAAGATCAATTTTACCATGTCTTTGTTACTCGGACCGGAAGTGGCAGATGTATCGTTATTATTGTCTTTTTTACAGCCCGAAATGGCAAGTAGTGAAAGGGCACAGATAAAGATAGCCAGCTTTTTCATTGTTTTGTTGTCAGTGTTTTATGTGCTGACTCCGCACAGTTAAAGATTATATAAATAGGGGGAAGTTATACAATATGATGGCTAAAGTATAAAAAAAACAGAAATAATGAATCATGCATTATGAAATTAGCCGAATCGTTTTACTAATATTTCCTGTAATCTGAGGAATGCTTTCCCGGTACTTTCCCAGTAATTTTTGTTCCGGAGGCGGTCGAGGTAATCCATTGCCTGGTCTTTGGAATTGAAACCGCTGAGGGTGTCGATATTCTCATTATAATCGCGGAGATTCCCGTCAAACAGTTCGTTAATGAAAAGGAACTTATCGTTGATAGAGATCATCGACCGCAGTTCTTTGGGTTCAGGAGATGCCGGGCGGGGGCCCAGTGTTTGTTCGCGGGCCTCTTTTAATTTCTCAAGAAAATCTGTACCCGGGCCGGGAGTAAAGAGATCAGGAGATTTATCCTCTGTTTTCTTTTTGGGTTCCTTGACCGGCGTTTCGGCAACCGGTGTAAAACCGGGTTCAGGAACAGGTTGGGGTGGATTTTCGGGGAGGGGCG
Source organism: Bacteroidota bacterium (assembly GCA_030706225.1). Classification (GTDB taxonomy): domain Bacteria; phylum Bacteroidota; class Bacteroidia; order Bacteroidales; family FEN-979; genus JAUZOW01. The sequence goes on from JAUZOW010000036.1 coordinate 5,685, forward strand.
GAACATTCTTCGGCTGATGGTCAAGAAATTCATACGGATCATTGACCTTTTGCAGCATGTGAAGATTCTGATAAAGTTTCCGGATATTCTCAAGAAGCATATCAAATTCAATCTGGGGAACCGGTTCTGCCATGGAAAGGATAGCATCGTATTGTTCCCGGATATCGTCAAGAAGGCTTCTGATCTCCTCTTCCAGTATATTCTTATTCATTTGTGTCATATTACTGCAATGGGAAAGTGAAAATATTTATTTTTGTCTCAATTCAGGGATAAAATTAGAAAAAGTTTCCGCCTTCATCATGCAGATTGAAAAAAACATACCCTCACGGCTGGGTTGGATCGAAGTTATTTGTGGCTCCATGTTTTCGGGAAAGACTGAAGAGCTTATCCGCCGGTTGAACCGTGCACGGATCGCCAAACAGAAAGTTGAGATCTTCAAACCTGCCGTCGATACACGTTTTGATGAGCAACAGGTTGTTTCTCACGATGCCCATTCGATTTTATCAACACCGGTCGAATCTTCTTCGGAAATCCTCCTTCTTTCTCAGGATGTAAATGTTATAGGCATTGATGAGGCTCAGTTTTTTGACGGTGAACTGCCGTCGGTTTGTAATAAGCTGGCAAATTCCGGTATCCGTGTAATCGTTGCCGGTCTGGACACTGATTACCGCGGTAACCCGTTTGGTCCGATGCCTGACCTGCTGGCCATTGCAGAATATGTCACAAAGCTTCATGCTGTCTGCATGAACTGTGGCGACCTGGCTAACTTCTCTCACCGGATTATTGCAAATCCCCGACAGGTTGTCCTTGGAGAAAAAGATGCCTATGAGCCTCTTTGCCGGAAATGCTACCTTGAAAAGCTGAAAAACACTCAGTCGTAGTGAAGATCGCTTAATAATTTTCCGTAATATTGCTTTTTGAAATTTTAAACTCCGACAATTATGAAAAAGACTGGATTAATTATCCTGATTTTCCTGTCAGTTTTACAGTTTTCAACTATGGCACAAACAAGCAATACCTCACAGAAACAGGTAAAATTTGTCATCCATACAGAGTATGGTGACATGAAAGGCGTTTTATATAATGAAACTCCGAAACACCGCGACAATTTTGTCAAATTGGCCAAGTCGGGATTTTTCGACGGTCTTCTTTTTCACCGGGTCATTCAGAACTTCATGATCCAGGGTGGAGATCCTGATTCACGGAATGCAAAACCGGGACAACGGTTGGGTAGTGGTGGACCAAATTATACGATTGATGCAGAATTCAATCCTTCCCTGATCCATAAGAAAGGAGCAATGGCAGCTGCCCGTACTCCCGACCAGATGAACCCTAAAAAAGCTTCTTCAGGATCCCAGTTCTATATTGTCCAGGGACGCAAATTTTCAGCCGGTCAGATGGAACAAATGGCACCTGGTAAATACAATGCCGATCAGAAGAAAATTTATGAAACCCTTGGCGGATATCCCCCATTGGACGGAGCTTATACGGTTTTCGGCGAAATTACTGAAGGCCTTGATGTGATTGATAAAATTGCAGCGGTTCAGAAAGATGCTTCTGACAGACCGCTGAAAGATGTTAAAATGATGGTAAAGATCATCGAATAAAATAAAGTATCCATGCGGGAACGAATTCATGAATTATTTAAAGAGATCCGGAATTTCAATGCCTCCACTCCTTCAGAAGTAGAAGAGTTCCGTTTGAAGTATCTAAGCCGCAAAGGGATTCTTTCCGAACTGTTTTCTGAATTCAGGAATGTCCCGAATGAACAGAAGAAAGAAGTTGGTGCCCTCCTGAATGAGATGAAGGATAAGGTTCTGGAGAAGGTTGAAAGTATGCGGTCGATCCTCGAAAGTGCCGACCGCTCCACTGAACCTGTTCCGGACCTTACACGTCCTGTCGACCAGATCATTCCCGGTTCCCGACATCCTTTATCTATTGTACGAAACGACATTATAAGCATCTTCTCTAAAATCGGCTTTTCTGTTGCGGAAAACCGCGAAATTGAAGACGACTGGCATAACTTTACTGCACTTAATTTCCCGGAAGAACATCCTGCCCGTGATATGCAGGATACTTTCTTTATCAACAAGGACCCTGATATTCTTCTCCGGACACATACTTCATCAGTACAGATCCGGACTATGGAAAAAACCAAACCTCCCATCCGGATGATCTTCCCCGGGAGAGTATTCCGGAATGAGGTAATTTCTGCCCGGGCTCATTGTATATTCCATCAGGTAGAAGGATTATATGTTGATAAGAATGTCTCTTTCGCCGACCTGAAGCAAACCCTTCTTTTCTTTGCACGCGAAATGTTCGGGGAAAAGACCCAGATCCGGCTCCGTCCATCCTATTTCCCGTTTACTGAACCTTCCGGCGAAATGGATGTTTCCTGTAATATTTGCGGTGGTGAAGGTTGCAATATCTGCAAATACACCGGATGGCTTGAAATTCTCGGATGCGGAATGGTTGACCCGAATGTTCTGGAAAACTGCGGTATCGACAGTGAAGAATACACCGGATTCGCTTTCGGAATGGGTATTGAACGGATTGCTTTGCTGAAATACCAGGTACGCGATCTGCGACTGTTTTTCGAAAATGATCTTCGTTTCCTGAAACAATTTACAGGAGCTTTCTGATCCCCGGAATTCCGGAGATTTCTCTCATCTTTCCTATAACTTACTTTTCCTGAAAAGCTGGATTACCAGAAGAAATCCTAGTATTCCGGCAAAAATAAATACTATGGTTCCCAGCCACCGGGTATGCTCCCATTGTGAAATGATAGAAGCTCCAATAATCAATGCTGCCAGAACAATAGCAATCGATACACGGTTGCTGGATTTATCAATGTGTTCCACCAACGGATCAAAACCCTTCACTTCAATAAGTGTTTTAAACCTTCCTTCCTTGACTTTATAAATGATATCATTGATCTCGGAAGGGAAATCCCTTATCAACTGGTAATATTCCTTGATCGAATCAAAGACCTCCGATGCAATCCGTTTCGGATTGAACTGTTCCCATATCAAGTCAGAAGCATACGGCTTCATTTCATTTGCGAAATCGATTTCGGGATAAAGGGTTATAGCTACCCTTTCGATGGACAACAGCGATTTAACCAGTAAATAGATCCCTGAAGGGATCTTCAACCCGTAATGCACAATGATATCGACGGATTCGCTAAGTATCTTACCGAAATCCATCTCTTCGATCGATAAATGATTGTACTGAGCCAGCAAATCATGAATCTGGAATTCGAGATCTTTAAACTGTGAGAAATGACGTTTCCCGGAAAGAAGCAACAATGAATCGGTAATTTTATGAGCATCCCGCTCCAGGTAACCCAAAACATACTGCCCAAGGAATTGCAAATGTTCCGGACGTAATGTTCCCATCATCCCGTAATCCAGAAACACCACGATGTGCTTGTCTTTTATGAAGATATTTCCGGGATGAGGATCTGCATGGAAGAAACCGTGTTTAAAGATCTGCTCGAAAACAAGCCGCAGACCTTTACGGGCAAGTTCCACCGGATCGCAACCGATAGAAAGCAGGGTATCTATTTCACTTACCTTTGTCCCTTCAATAAACTCCTCAATCAGGATCTTTTCAGTGGTAAGTTCCATATATACTTTGGGAACATAGATATCCGGATCCCCTGTAAAATTGTATTTGAAGCGGATTACATTTGCGGCTTCATTCTTGAAATCAAGCTCTTTATTAATGGTTTTCCCGAATTCATTGACAATCCCAAGAAGATTGATCGCTTCCATTTCAGGATTGTTTTTTTGCATCCGGATGGCGAAATATCGCATGAGGTTTACATCCAGCTTGATCTTTTTATCAATTCCGGGGCGCTGTATCTTCACACAGACTTCCTGCCCGTTGAGAAGACACGCACGATAAGTCTGTGCAATGGAAGCAGAAGCCAGCCGGTTCCTGTCAAATGCTGAAAACACTTCTGCAATGGGACGTCTAAGCTGTGTTTCAATTTCCCGGATAGCGATATCATCCGGCATAGGGTCGGCTTTGTCCTGTAATTTTTGAAGTTCTATCCGAAGATCATCCGGCACAATATCCGGCCGGTCGGCAAGAATCTGTCCAAACTTGATAAAGGTGGGTCCCAGTTCTTCCACGGCCATCCTTACCCTTTCCCATTTCGAATATTTTGAAATCCGGTCAAGATGTTTCTTGGTAACCAGGTGCTTCCCCATCCCGTTTTTGCTCACCCAGTCATTAAATCCGAATTTGACGAGCACCCCTATGATTTCACGGGCGCGGCCAATTTCATTCATCGCAATGCCAATCCTTGAGATTTTCATGATTATTCTGCTTTCTTAACATTCCGTTTCTGTACGGTTGAAGCAGGTTTAATTTTCATTGGCGTTTTATGATAGCTTTCCAGTTTCTTGATACGGACTTCCAGCTTTTTCATATCTTCCTTTGTGGCAACGTTCATTTTTTCAAAAGCGGTTTTCTGAAATTCCGTCATTTGCTTTTCCAGCTTCTTTTTAGCTTCCTCAGAAATCTTTATCCAGGAATCAAGAACTTTTTTAGCCTCTTCCTTGGTCAGATTGTTTTCCTGAGCAAAATCTTTTGCGGCTTTTTCAATTTTGTCGCGGGTTTCAAAGACAAAGTCGTACCCTTTGTCGAATGATTTCTTAAGATTTTCAAACATGATTTATCCTCCTATGCTTTATTTAAAACTATTCCTGCTTTTTTCATTTTTCGAGATCTCCATGAGATGCATTTCCAATTCATTCTGAATCACAGTATAATTTTTTATTTCCTGAGTACGGATTTCAAATACAGCAAGAATGTTCGGAATTTTCCGGATCTGCCCGCAAAGTATATCCAATTGTGTCTTTCTGAATTCTCCTTCAATAAAAAGAAAATAATCGGTTTGCTTTTGTCCGGGAACCAGAATTCCGGTTTCACTCCGGTTTGCAATCAGGCAATAGGTATTGAACCGGTCTTCATCATAATAGAAATAAAATGAAAAGCTGTCGGATTCTTTCTTCCCCGGGAACATGACGGAGAAATCATTTTGTTTGATGAAGGAAAAGTCAAGCGACTGGTTCAGCAGATAAGAAAGGCGATAATCCTGTAAATGGCAGGAGATCCCGATCAGAGTGTACAGGGGCACATCTGACTTTACATCGAGCAGGATCTTTTTTGTCATGACAATAGTATTGCAAAGCCTATAACAAAAATAAGCAATTCCCTGTCGAGGGTCAATGATAAATAAAGAATATTATGAAACCGAAAGGAGAAGTCCGTTCAGGCGTTGTTGCAAGAAATGCTGTTCCAGGCTTTTTCCGATGCATTTTGCTCAGCTCCTTTGATAGAGTAGTCCTGGCCTTTCGCAACCTGAGATCCATCCACAAAGATGCCGACAATATATTGTTTTTTATAGCCGTTACCGATTTCTTCAAGGACTTTGAATTCAAGCTGTTTTTTTTCTTTTTGCCCCCACTCGATCATCCGGCTCTTGAAATTCATTTCCTGGGCAGCCAGGTCATCCATGTCAAAATAATGTTTGACTACACGGTCAAGCAAAATATTCCGGGTAAAATTGTATCCCTTGTCAATATAAATAGCACCGAATAAGGCTTCAAATGCATCTCCTTTGAAGGAACGATATTGATTGGGAGAATTGGTATCCAGTCGGACCAACTTGTCAAGTCCGAGTTTCAGGGATAATTTATTCAGCTGGGCGCGGCTGACGATCTTGGATCTCATTTCAGTAAGGAAACCTTCGTCTTTTGTCGGATAGGTTTTAAAGAGATAATCGGCTGTAATGGCATCCAGGATTGCATCTCCGAGGAATTCCAGTCGTTCATTATTGACTCGGATTCCATTATGAATTTCCAGTCCGGCCGAACGGTGCAGCAATGCAAGTTTATAAAGATGAATATTTCCGGGATAGAATCCCAGCATATTGCGGATTGCCAGATAAAGGTTTTTATCAGAAGAAAAGAAAATCCGGATCGGTAAAAGAAATTGAAATATCACAAATTCATTATTCCTTGAATTTCTTTAAAATAATAGATGCATTATGCCCACCAAAACCGAAAGTATTGGTCAGCGCTGCATTTACAGTCCGGTGCTGTGCCTTATTAAATGTCAGATTCAAACGGTTATCGATTTCCGGATCATCAGTAAAATGGTTGATCGTTGGAGGAATTGTATCATTGATGACTGCCAAAGCAGTAGCAATGGTCTCAATGGCTCCGGTAGCTCCCAGCAAATGGCCGGTCATTGATTTGGTAGAATTGATCCCGATATTATAAGCATATTCGCCAAAGACTTTGACGATGGCTTTCAATTCTGCAAGATCGCCCAGAGAAGTAGATGTTCCGTGTGTATTGATATGATCGATTTCTTCGGGTTGCAAACCTGCATCTTTCAGAGCGGCTCTCATGGAAAGGATAGCGCCGACACCTTCCGGATGAGGTTGTGTCATATGGAAAGCATCTCCTGAAAGCCCGCCACCGGCTACTTCGCAGTAAATTTTTGCACCGCGGTTAAGAGCATGCTCTAATTCTTCAAATACGAGAACTCCGGAGCCTTCTCCAATGACAAATCCGTCGCGGTCTTTATCAAAAGGCCTGGATGCTGTTGCAGGATCAGAATTCCGGGTCGACAGGGCATGCATGGCATTAAAGCCACCTACGCCGGCGGGATTTAATGCTGCTTCAGATCCACCGGCAACAAAAGCATCTGCATAGCCGATCCGTATATAATTAAATGCATCCACTAAAGCGTTTGCCGAAGAGGCACATGCTGAAACGGTAGCAAAATTAGGTCCCCGGAAACCAAACCGGATAGAAATATGTCCTGCTGTAATATCCGAGATCATTTTGGGAATGAAAAAGGGATTAAAGCGGGGTGTTCCGTCACCTTTCAGAAAGCCTGCAACTTCAGTAATCAATGTATCCAACCCTCCAATGCCGGAAGCCATTATCACTCCAACCCGGTCATGATCCAGCTTTGACATGTCAAAAGCTGCATTATTCACTGCTTCAACAGCAGCGGCAATACCGTAATGTGAATAAACATCGTATTTACGAACCTCTTTTCGGTCAAAGTAATTATCGGCACTGAAATTTTTTACCTCGCAGGCAAACTGCGTTTTGAATTTTGAAGCATCAAAACGGGTTATGGGTCCTGCTCCACTCATTCCATTGATCAAACCATTCCAATATTCTGCAACAGAATTGCCGATGGGTGTGATGGCACCCATTCCCGTAATAACAACTCGTCTTAGTTTCACTTAATTCGGTTTTAGGGTTTATGGATTAAAAGAATCCCTCCTGGTTGGGGAGGGATAAATTTTATTCAAAGGCAGGATAACAAACCAGGATAAGTCCCCAATTCAAAAAAAAATGGACTTACTTGGTGTTGTTTTCGATGTAAGCAATAGCTTCACCAACCGTACCGATCTTTTCCGCCTGATCATCCGGAATGGCAATGTCGAAGGCTTTCTCAAATTCCATGATCAATTCAACCGTATCCAGAGAGTCCGCCCCAAGATCATTAGTGAAACTTGCTTCGGGTGTAACTTCGGATTCGTCAACACCGAGCTTATCGACAATGATAGCTTTAACTTTTGATGCAATGTCAGACATGTTTTTACAATTTTGGTTAAACGGACTGCAAAGAAATGAATAATATTGCTCAAATACAAAAGAATTTAAGATTTTTTAACATTTGATAACATTATAATACTGATATACTGCTTTTTAACTAGTCCACAAGGGGGGGCTTCCAGACAAGGGGTTAAGATGTTATAAATTAAATATCAGTCATTTATAAATTTACCTTTAAACATATATGAATATAAATTAAGAAGTATACTAAAATATAGAGAATCAAATTGGTAATTTTGCTTTGAAATCATTATTAATCCCGGAATACATGCAAAAGATCGCATTATTTGCCTCTGGCAACGGAACGAATGCCCAGCGTATCACCGAATATTTTAAGGATTCCACGGAAATATCTGTGGATATAATCCTTTCAAACAACCCTAAGGCGTATGTTTTGCAACGGGCAGCTTCACTTCAGGTCCCTACCCGGGTTTTTGACCGAAGAGAATTTTACGACACCCGGTCGATTCTTAAGTTGCTAAAAGAAAGAGAAATTTCCTTTATCGTCCTGGCCGGTTTCCTTTGGTTGGTTCCCGACTACCTTCTGAAAGCCTATTCCCACCGGATCATCAATATCCACCCCGCTCTTTTACCAAAATACGGCGGGAAAGGTATGTACGGAATTAAAGTCCATGAGGCTGTCATTCAATCCGGGGATAAAGAATCAGGGATCACCATCCATTATGTTAACGATAAATATGATGCCGGAGAGATCATCTTTCAGGCTAAATGCTCCGTATTACCCGGTGATTCCCCTGAAATGCTGGCACAGAAAATTCACTTTCTGGAATATGAGCACTTTCCGGTTATTATCAGGAAAGTGATTATGGAACAAACTTCAGCGTAATCTATTCCTGATCTCTTCTCCTGCTTTTTCATATCCCGGTTTCCCCATAAGAGCAAACATATTCTTTTTATAAGCCTCTACACCCGGTTGATTAAAAGGATTCACCTCCAGAGTATATCCGCTCAGAGCGCAGGAAAATTCAAAGAAATAAATCAATTGTCCAAGGAATTCAGGTTTCTGAGATGGGATCCGGATCCTGATGTTCGGCACTCCGCCATCCACATGAGCAAGCAGCGTTCCAAGCTCAGCCATCCGGTTAATTTCTGAAATCCTCTTTCCGGCCATGAAATTCAACCCGTCAGCATTATTATCCTCCACGGGAATCCTTAATTCCCTGTTCGGTTCTTCCACCGACAAAACCGTTTCAAAAATCATCCTCAAGCCTTCCTGGATATACTGTCCCATGGAATGCAGGTCTGTAGTAAATCCGGCTCCGGCAGGGAATATTCCTTTATGTTCCTTCCCTTCGCTTTCACCGAAAAGCTGTTTCCACCATTCAATGAAATAATACATATCCGGACGATAGGAAACCATGATTTCCGTTGTTTTTCCTAATCTGTATAAAGAGTTGCGGACTGTCGCGTACTGGATCGCCGGATTGTCATCCCCGGCAGGAACCCTTAAAAGCCTTTCCCTCATCGACAAAGCTCCTTCGAGCAGGTTCTCCAGTGATATCCCGGCAATGGCGAGAGGTACCAATCCCACCGGCGATAGAACAGAATAGCGGCCGCCAACATCATCCGGGATGATATAAGAACGAAATCCCTCCCGGATTGCCTGTGATTTTAGAGCTCCCTTCGAAGCATCCGTGATCGCAATGATCCTTTCTGCTGCATTTTTCTTTCCGTATTTTTTTACCAGATGCTCATGGATCATCCGGAAAGCAACCGCCGGTTCAGTCGTAGTCCCTGATTTGGAAACCACCGCAACGGAATAATCGTATTTATCCAGAACATCCATCAGCGAAGCGTGATAATCTTCGGAAAGATTATGCCCTGCGTAAAGGATCTGCAGGGATTTATTATTTTTCAGATATGAAAAAGGATCCGACAATGCATCCATAATGGCACGTGTTCCCAGGTAAGAACCTCCGATACCGATAACAACCAAAAACTGTGAATCCGACCGGATCCTCTCCGCGTCTTCCCGGATATCCTTAAGCAATGCAGGAGAAACTGAAGCCGGAAGATTCAGCCAGCCAAGAAAATCATTTCCTTTCCCTTTGCGTGAAAGAAGCACCGGATACAATGAGTGAACCTTTTCTTTCATCTCGCCAAAACGGCTCTCTTCAATAAACGGAATAGCCTGTGAAATATCAATCTCAACGTTTTTCATAGCCAGCGTGTTTTCTAAATTTTCATATCTGCCAAGTTACAAAGAATTGAAATTTTCCGGTTCAAACAAACATAAAAAAAAGAAGCTGTTTTGGCAAACAGCTTCTTTAAAATCAATAAACAAAACTTTTTTTACTTAGTACCCTTGCAATAAACTTGTCAAACCTGCAAACATTTTCCGATTATATCCGGTCATTGTCATAAGCGACACAAAGATATATCCGAACCGGGGCAGATAAGTGTTAATGAATATTAATTTACGTTAAAAAATGTTAAAAGGCAGTTAGTTAAAATACATTAATTTTGCGACAATGAATCACAAGATTGTCATTTTTACAATTATCATTATGACCCTTGCCCTCATCGGGCTGATGGGTATCCAGATCTATTGGATAAATAACGCTTCTTCCGTAAAAGAAGCCAACTTCAGGAGAAGTGTGAATGAAGCCATGACTCATGTCGTCGCAAAAATTGAAAGAATGGAGAAGAAAAAAGCTCTCCAGGTGAACCAGTTTGAAGGAATGCTGAACTTTAACCGCCACCTTCCTTACAACAACTTTATCACTTCCGGCAACATCGACTCCCTGATCTCTGTGGAGCTTAATATCCGCGGAATTGATACAAAATATGAATTCGGTATCTACAAAGTCCAAAACCAGAATTTCCTTCTTGAGAAATCCTCCAATTACCAGAATGAACTTGTCGAGAAAGGCTATGCATTCCCTCTGTTTTCCAGCGATATATATACTACTCCTGAATATCTTCTGATCTATTTCCCTCAGGAAAGGCAGTTTCTACTTACAGAACTCTGGGGAATGCTTCTGATCTCGATTATCCTGATCATTGCCATTGTTTATTCATTTTCATACATCATCACCACGATCTTTCGCCAGAAAAAACTTTCAGAGATGAAGAACGACTTCATCAATAATATGACGCATGAGTTCAAAACTCCTATCGCTACTATCTCTCTGGCATGCGAAGCCCTGAATGACAAGGATGTCAGGAAATCGGAAGCCGATTCTTCGAATTATATCGGAATCATTGAAGAAGAAAACAAACGGCTTGCTCTTATGGCTGAAAAGATACTTCAGTCAGCTGTTATTGATAAAGGGCAATTGAAGATGAAAAAGGAAAAACTCGATTTCCATGAGATCATTACCGATGTGATCAAAAACCTGAAAATCCAGGTGGAAATCAAGGATGGCGTAATCCTGAAAGACCTTCGTGCTACTCAACCGGTAATCGAAGGCGATAAGGTCCATCTGACCAACCTGGTAAATAATTTGCTGGATAATGCCAATAAATATACTCCCCGGCGTCCGGTTATCCGCATCACTACTGAGAATACAGATGACGGGATTGAGCTTTCGATTGAGGATAATGGTATCGGTATCAGCAAAAATGAACAGAAAAAAATCTATGATAAACTTTACCGCGTACCTTCCGGAAACATCCAGGATGTAAGAGGATTCGGACTTGGACTGAGTTATGTAAAAGCCATCGTGGAAGAGCATAAGGGAAGAATCAGCGTGGAAAGCGAAATTAATAAAGGAAGTAAATTCAAGGTCTTTTTGCCCTTCAGGCAAGGGATCTGATGTCAATAAAATTAAAGGATATGGAAAAAAACCCGGTTCGGCTCCTTTTGGCCGAAGATGATCGTAACCTGGGAAACATCCTGAAAAATTATCTGGAAGCAAAGGGATATTCAACTACTCTTTGCATCAACGGACAGGAAGCTTCTGAAACGTTCAACAAAAAAGAATTCGATTTCTGCATCCTCGACATCATGATGCCTGTCAAGGATGGCTTCACAGTTGCCAAGGAAATAAGAGCCGTCAATAAAAAAATCCCCATTCTGTTCCTCACTGCCAAATCCATGCAGGATGACAAGCTGAAAGGATTTGAAGTTGGCGCCGATGATTACATAACCAAACCTTTCAGCATGGAAGAGCTTCTGCTCAGGATTCAGGCGATTCTCCGCAGAACCGAAGATTCAAATAAGAACAATACATCCACTAATATTTTTAAGATCGGGAAATATACTTTTGATTACAACCGACAGGTTCTTTCAATTCATGGAAATGAACAAAAGCTTACTTCCAAGGAAGCTGGATTGCTGCAGCTTTTGTGTACCAATGCAAATGAAGTCCTTGAACGGAGCATAGCATTGAACAAGATCTGGAGCGATGACAGCTATTTCAATGCCCGGAGCATGGATGTTTATATTGTTAAGCTCAGGAAATACCTGAAAGAAGATCCGACTGTCGAGCTGATTAATGTTCACGGAATCGGATTCAAACTGGTAATGAATAAGCCCTGATATGCCGAAACTATACCTCGTACCTACACCCATCGGGAACCTGGAAGATATTACACTCCGGGCTTTGCGCATCCTGAAAGAGGCGGATCTGATCCTGGCCGAGGATACCCGGAATACCCATAATCTGCTGAATCATTATGGGATTGAAAAGAAAATGATCCCTCATCACGCTTTTAATGAGCATCAAACACTGAAAAGCATCATAGAGATTATCCGGAACAGCAATTCCGTCGCGTTGGTTTCAGATGCAGGTACACCTGCAATTTCCGACCCAGGCTATCTGCTGGTCAGAGAATGTCTGCGGGAAGGAATTGAGTTGGAATGCCTGCCCGGACCGGTTGCCTTTATCCCCGCTCTTGTCAATTCGGGAATTCCGTCCGACCGTTTCCGTTTCGAAGGCTTCCTCCCACATAAAAAAGGCCGCCAGACCCGACTAAAAGAGCTTTCGGAATCGGAATGCACCTTAATTCTCTATGAATCCCCATTCCGCCTGGTAAAAACCCTGGAACAACTTGCCGAATTTTTTGGCCCGGAAAGATACGCCTCAGTTTCTCGCGAATTGACTAAAATCCACGAAGAAAATGCCCGTGGTAATCTTGCAGAACTTATCCAGCATTTCTCTTCAAAAACAGTCAAAGGAGAAATTGTGATCGTGGTGGAAGGAAAGCGTTGAGAATCTAATGTATAATTTCAGCATTATCATTCTTCGGCGAGTTAACCAAGTCTGACACCTGGCTGGCAGTCATACCGGAATTGGGGTACGGCCGGAGAAGGCTCACCAGCTCCTCTGCAGGAGTGTTGGCCAACCATTTTTTTTCATTTTCCCTTTCCAGGATTACCGGCATCCGGTCATGGATTTCAGCCATAAGGGAATTGGGTACCGTTGTTATGATCGAAAAGGAATTGACAAGAGAACCTGCAGGGTCTCTCCACCGGTCCCAGATGCCTGCCATGGCAAAGGGAACATGCCCCTTCAGAGTGACATAAAAGGGGATCTTTTTCCCATTCTTTTTCCATTCAAAAAAGCCATCACTCAGGACAAGACAGCGGTGGGAACGGAACGCATTTTTGAAAGAAGGTTTTTCTAGAATTGTTTCTGCTTTGGCATTGATCAGTTTGTTCCCTATCACAGGATCTTTTGCCCAATAAGGGATCAGTCCCCACCGGTAAAAGTTCAGGACATCAGGCTCTTCGTTGGTGATCACTGCCAGATTCTGTGACGGTGCACAATTATAACGGGCTTTGTAAATGGCGCTCCTGACCGTTACCCCAAATCTTTCTTTGATCAGTCCATCTTCAATGGCAAATGAATACCGGCCGCACATGATGTTACTAATTTTATTATAAAGTTACTTAAGTTTTGGGATTGAAATTAATCTAAAATCTGATCAGAAATTCGATTCCGACATCAGATTGCATCCTCTCACTTCACTCTCATCAAACCGACCGAGAACTTCGAAGGAGCCGTCGGGCCGGATCCGGCCCAGGTCCTGAGTGGCAATGAAAGAACAGGAATAGATGTTGGCGAGGTCGAGGATATTTATTCCTCCGGTTCTACCGGGTTGCATGGGCGAAAGCGGATCTGCCGGGTCACGGATCAGGATTTTCATCCAGGGAGGCGACTGATACTGCCCGTTACCACAGGAAAATGCCTGGGAAAGCAGTTCCGCCATGCTATATTCGGAATGGATGACAGGAAGACTGAATGCTTCTTTCAATTTTCCGTGCAACTCTTCCCGGATCATCTCTCTACTTTTCCCTTACATACCCACTGTTTCCATGACAATAACATTCTTCAGAGGCATGGGGAATTGTTCGGCCAAATCCAGCAAAAGATAGCTCAGTCCGATTAGAATGGCTTTTTTGCCCGAACCAGAAATCTTTTGAAGCTGTTCAGCCAGAGCCGGAAACCGGTCGCTATAAAACCCTGAATCCTTCTCCCGGCTTGTTTCAATCCAGTCGTTTACCATAAAAATCAGCGAGGAATCAGGATTATCTTCCGGTGAAGGCATGAGCCCAAAAACCGTATAATCCATCGGAAGAC
>JAUZOW010000037.1 GCA_030706225.1 Bacteroidota bacterium
GCCGGGATCAATCTGTCGCAGGTCGATGGAGATATGGTCTGGGGTTTTAAGCATGTGGGCTTTAATGGTGGACCTTCCGTAATGTTTCCTTTCGGAAAGGATAAAAAATGGTCGGCAACAATGGAACTTCTATTTTCCCAGGAAGGGAGTTATGAGAAAAATCCGGAAGTCAATTCCACAGGGATGCAAAAACCTTATTACAAGCTGAATCTGGATTATGTTCAGATTCCTCTGATGATTCATTATAAAGATAAAGATATAATTGCAGGTGGTCTCGGGCTTTCTTATGGCCAGCTGGTCAATGTAAAAGAAATTCAGCACGGGATCCGGACAGAAACGAATTTGCAGGGACCGTACACCAAAGGTGATCTTCAGGGGCTGTTAGATATACGGTTACGCCTTTATAAAAGACTTTGGTTTGATTTCAGATATTCATATTCATTCCTGAAAATCCGCACGCGGTATTTTGATAATACATTCAACCAATGGACCCGCGATCAGTACAATAATGTTATTACCCTTAGGTTGAGTTATATTTTCAATGAACCGCTTCCTTTTAAGGAGAAAAAGAAAGTGAAATAATAAGATACAGGAAATTTCTACTGATCAGATAATCCTCTTGATCATCCGTAGTTTGTGCGTATATTTCTGACTCTCTTCATTATAAATCCCCTGATGATCGATCAGGTCGATTCTGACTTTTCCGGATGCATGAATGATGTGACTCTTATCGATCATTATTCCTACATGAATAATGTTGTTTTCATCATCATCGAAAAATGCAAGGTCGCCCGGTTCTGCTTCCGAAATAAAACTTAACAGTTCTCCATGTGTTGCCTGCTGGGAGGCATCCCGGAGCAACCGGATTTTTTTCATTTTATACACCATCTGCGTAAATCCGGAACAATCAATTCCAAAGGGGGTTCTGCCTCCCCACTGGTAAGGAGAATGAAGAAAGAGCATGGCATCTTCCACCAGCTGCTGTTTGCCTTTCATCCTTTCCTGAGGTGTAACGGCATTCTCCAGCGTGGAAAAATCGGTAAGACTCCCCTCAAAGGAAAATACTTCCTGTCCGACATTAAATTGTTTCCCGTTAAAACCGGGAAGCGAACTGCCAATCAATATAGGAAATACTGACTTTCGGGTTTCATCAGAAATCAGTTGGACAAGGTCAAGAGTGACCGGAGTATCGGCATTATTAAGACGGATATATTCCTTTTCATCCATATGGGTACACTGACGGGCAGGTATCCATCCTTCATAATTATCATAAGCAAGAAGAATCTGTAACCAGTCATTATCCTTTCGTATGACACGGAAAAGTTCACCAAACAAAACCTGTGTTACCATTTCCGAATGATGTGATGGTTGCAATCTTACTGCTACTGCGCTTTGCAAACAAATACCAAAGTCCATGGAGTTCTTGATTTTTCCCAAAATTAAGAAAAACTATTCTGTTTCTTCTTTTTGGCATCTTCCTCTTTTTTAACTTTTTCAAGTCGATCCATAGGAATGCTAAATGCAGGAACAATAATCTGCGGTATCTTTTCCCAAATTGAACAGGCAATCGAGAATACTTAAATTGGAAAAAAAACCTTTCTCCGCAGAAAATACTTGTGTATAAGGAGAATAGGAAGGAAAGAAATGTTTATTCAATATTTGTTCGTACGCAAATGAATGATCTTCAGGTGAATAGGCTTGTGTGTAATTGATTTTTCGGTCTTTCCCGAGAAGTTTAAAGACAGAATACAGAATTTCCGTATTCAGATCGGTCAAAAAATCAAATCTTTTTTTAAAGAAGATCTCAAAAATATCACGGTAGTAAAGAAAGAATGGAGAATTATTATAAGCGGTTTCAATCGATCTCCAGTGCAATTTTTGCCAGGGGACCTTGTTATCGATCCGGATTTCTTTTGTCAGCGTATGATTCCCGTCAGGTTTTTTAACAGGAACGATCAATATCTGTTTTCCGTTCGGGCCATATATGGCGCAACGGTTCCGGTAAGTCTGCTTCGGAAAGGTTTCATAGTATTCAATAATAAGCTCTTCCGTATGAAGACATTCGGCAATATAAGAAACCGGTGGAAACCAGGAAGTGGGTAGTATCATTTCTGGTTTTTTTCCTAATTGAAAATTTTTTCAAGGAACGTCTGTTTCGGGAAATGATCTATTGCCATTTAAAGAGTCATTAAAATCGTTAAGGTATAATATGTTTTTGTCAGTTGACCATCAGTACCTCACGAATCGCCTGGATGAAACTATCTTTCGGCATTGCTCCGACGGATATCTGCGGCTTTCCATGCATAGGGATAAAAAGTACTGTCGGAATCGAACGGATCCTGAAAAAGCCGGCCATTTCCCTTTCCTGGTCCGTATTGATCTTATAGATCCGGATTTTCCCTTTATAATCCAGGGCCAATTCATCTAAAATGGGAGCAACCATCTTGCATGGACGGCACCAGTCGGCATAGAAATCAACGATACAGGGGAGATTGCCTTTAAAGACAATAGTATCCGGACTTTTGGTATAATCCCAGACAAGATTTTTAAACTCGGCAGTTGTCAGATGAACAACTTTTCCTTCGTCGGAAAGTGTTTTCTGATCCGGTTTATTTTCCCCGCTGTTACAGGCTGAAGCCGAAAACAAAACAAAAAAGGACAGAACAAAAAAGATATTTTTCATAATACGATCATTCAATAATCAGCTTTTTCGTAACGGCTGATTGATCTCCGGTTATTTTCAGAATATATACTCCGGCGTTAAGTCCGGATAGATTCAGAGATTTTTCAACATTGCCACTTTCCATCCTGAGGCTTTCATTAACAATGATTTTACCGTCAATACCCGAAATCTGTAATTGAAGTGTCTGAGCTTCCTGACTGAACATTTTTAAAGTAACCTTGTCATGTGCCGGATTTGGAAAAATGCGGATATCCGAAATACTTTGAATTTCCTGGGTTCCCAAAGGGAAAGTGCTGTAGTATCCAGCCCATCCTTTATCGGTTATGCTGGTATTGGTTCTGAACATAACCATCATTTTGCCACTGGGAGCCGTGACGGGTTCGGGGAGAGAGGTTGAATCATAATCGCCGGAATATTCAGCAATGATTTGCTGAGCCCCCAGGTCGTAAAAGCGAACGACATCATTCACGGGTTCCGTATTGAATTTGGTAAAAGTGAACATTACTGCACCGGCATTTTCCGGCAGGATAAGCCATCTGCAATCTTCCCTGTTTTTATAGTTGAAATAAAGGCTACCGTCAGAAATGGTATCGGTTAAAGCTTTTAGAGTAGTTATACCGGTACACCAGTTCAGTGTGTTGGCTTTATATTCTCCATACCAACCGGATCCGTTCACATTACCGTTGGTGTTGAAAGTGACGAGAGCTTTGTTGCCGTTAACCGTGATGGCAGGAGGAATATTGCTTCCGGAAAATGTTCCAACGAGGGAATCGCTGGTTGTAGTTCCTTTGTATATGCTGAGGGTATCCTGTCCTGATTCTGTATTAAACCGGTCAAAGCTGAGAGTAATGCTGGTAACTGAATCGGAAATGCTTGAAGGTTGAAAAAGCCAACTGCAGGATGAATTGTTCTGGTAAGGCATAGGCCAGCTTGCATCAGCAAATGTTCCGACAAGCGAAGTGATGCTGGTTGGAGAAGAACAGATACCAGGATATGTATAGAGAAGGGTATCGGGATAGAGGTTAACAATTGCCCCTTGTCCATTGTTGAAAGTATCACCTCCCGGATTCAGGTTGTTCAGGTAAAAATAACCGTTATAATAACCGCTCCATCCCCAGTTGAAATGGAAATAGTTGTCGTTCTGATATCCGTCGAGGTTAAAAGCATGGCCTCCTTGAGGGCCAAAGCCGTCATAATATAAAGGTCTTCTGTGATTTAAATTATCACGCATAATGGAATCCCATTGATCTTCCGGATAACTGCTCTTATCCAGACGTGTCACATTGGAATTGTACTTGAAATAGGTTTTAAATGCATTGGCAGCATCATCGCTGTAAGCTCCGGATCCGGTAGGAGAATACATCATATTGACGGATACTCCGCAGTGCCAGATAAGAGTAGCCACTGCTGAATCCTGTCCCGAAAGATTATTCAACATGGAATTCCAGTCATAGGCAGTATTTCCGAAGTCGGCACATTGCAAAGGATACCCTGAAGGAGTATAGCAATGGGAACCGGTTCCGACATAAGGCCAACGGTAATAAAACAGGATTTGAGACATGGCAGTCGCAACACAGCCAGCATAAACATGTCCTCCGGGGCCGGCTGCATCGGCAGGACACAATAAATTGTAAAAATTACCCTGATCCCAGGTGGATATCAGTAATGGATCGACAGAACCGGGAAGCGGGTTTGAAGGAGCTTTATTCAGTGAGGGGTTAAGGTAATATTCCCACTGGCTTTTGACATTTTCACTCGCAGTAAAATTATTTGTACGTGACCAATCAATCTGCTTAGCATAACCTTCCATCCATGAAGAAAATTGCGGAGGGAAATTATCGTCCGACCAGGTTCCTTCCATAGAATATCCAAGAACGGGGCGCACCTGATCATCGGCAGATACAATCACAAAACCGTTGCCGGAAAAATTAAATATATAATATACCGGAGAACCGTTGTAATATTTGGTCAGATCGTTCAGAATGTGACCTGCTTCTTTACCGTTGATTGTTTTATTTGAGAAAAAATTCATGGCAACCTGACGGGCTTTGTCGGGAGTGACAATGCCTGCAAAAGAAAATGAAAAGGTTATGAGGAACAGGACAAGGAGCGAGGTCAGCTTTTTCATATCTGAGGATTCTTAGCGGTTTAAATTGTTGAAATTCAATTAAGTATAAAAATCCCCCCTTCCTGGAACCCAGGAAGGGGGGAAATCATTAAAAGCATTGGAATGGTTGCATTCCTTATTCTGTTTTATTCAATAACGATTTTATTGTTTGAGATTCCTTTATCACTGCTCAGTCGGAGAATATAGATTCCTTTTGAGAGCGAGGAAAGGTCAAGACTTTGTGTATATGCTCCCTGTACGATTCCGGGATTTTTACTTAAAAGAGTTTCTCCTTTGAGAGAAAGGACTTCAATTCTCAGATTCTGAGATTCCGGAAGGTTCATATTGAGATGAACGATTCCATTTGACGGGTTGGGATATACCGACAAGTTATCGAAGGCTTTCTTTTCTTCCGTACCCACAGTGATGGAGTAACTTGCGGAGAAACCATCGCCACGGTTGATTTTATTAGCAGAGAAGATAATCATGATCTGTCCGGTTGAGGAAGTTACCGGGCTGGGGATATCGGTTCCGGAGAAATTGCCCAGTGTGGCTCCTGAACCCAGGTCCAAAATCTTTACAAAGTCGCCGTTCAATTCGGTATTGAAATCGGAGAAGGTAACGGTGACAGATGTTGCATCTGTTGGTTTGATGGTCCATTTACACATCTTGCTGTTACGATACTGGAAACGGCCGCTGCCATCCGAAATATCGCCTGAGGCAGCAGTAAGATTTGTGTTCGTAGAGCAGAAATCAATGGGAAGAGTAGTATAATCAGCCATCCACCCGGTACTTGTCGTGCTTCCGTTGGTGACAAAGGTTATAAGCATCTGTGCGCCTGTTGAAGTGACGGAAGAAGGTAATGTGGTTCCTGAGAATGTACCCAATACGGGGGCACTGGTTGTTGCGCCATCGTAAACGGTTACAAAATCAGAAGGATCAGTACTGAATTTTTCGAAACTCAGCGTAATATTTCTGATACTGTCATCCGGAGCAATCAGCCAGCTGCAATTGGCATTGTTTTGATAATCAGCGGTAGGTCCGCTTCCGTCATCAATGGTTCCGTAATCATAGGTGGTTACGGAGTTCTGTCCGGTACAATAGTAAGGATAGCTGGAAGTATTCGGTTTGATATGAAAATTAGCCTGCTGGTTGTATGTAAAGATATAAGGGCTTGGATTGATATTGGTCAGAAGGTAAAAGCCGTTTTCATATCCACTCCAACCAAAATTGAAATGGTAAAATCCGCCGGATTGATAACCATCGCAAACCCATGCATGACCTGCACCTGACTGAGGAAATCCGGAATAAGCGACAGGCATACCCTGGTTAAGGTCTCCCTGAAGGAGATTATCCCATGCGGAAGTGGAATAGTTATTTTTTTGTGCATTTACGATACCTGAAGCATAGTTGAAATAGTTTGAAAGGGCAGATGCCATTTTGGTAAGAGCAGCGCTGGAGCCGTTCGGACCATATTGCATATCGACAGAAACACCGGCGTCATAGCTCAATGTAGCAATCGGAATGTTTTCATTTGAAGGTTGATCAACCATTCCATTCCAGTCGTAATTTGTGCTTGAAAAATCAACGCACTGCTGGCCATAGCTTTGCTGAATCGGGAAGATACAGTGATAACCGGTTCCCGTCATCGGGTATCTCCAGTAATACATGATTTGAGCCATTGAGGTAGCAACGCATCCAACCGGTACATGACCTGCATAATCGCCGGTACAGGAAGCATCGGCCGGGCAAAGCTGGTTGTAAGGCCAGGTTTGGTCGAAGTTGCAAGGCAACAGAGGTTGTACATCTGTAGTGCTGCGTTGAGGAGTAAAAGCATTTACATCATCTGAGAGATATTGTGTCCACGAAGCTGTAATGTCGTTGGTGGCATCTACATTCTGTTCACGGAGAGCCTGTATCTGATTTTTATAGAATGCCATCCACCCAATAAATTCAGGAGAAACATGATCCGGATCATATGCTTTTTCAAAGGAATACCCGAAAACCGGGGTTCCTGCATCTTCAGCCGAAACAATGATAAATCCTTTGTCTGAGAAATTAAAAATATAATAGGCGGGCTGATTGTTAACATTCTCAGTGAAATAATCTGATATAACCAGAGAATTGTATTCCGTTTTCTGAACCCGGTTGATCTGCTGGTAATAGAAATTTTTACCAACCTTTTTGGCATCGCTGATATTCACCACTTTAGCAGATGCGGAAAAGATGATTCCGATGAATAAAACAGTAAAAAGTAAACCGATTTTTTTCATTTGGCCGAATGGTTTTTGGATGAATGATACATTTTATCAGGCAAATATAACATTTTTTAAAATCCTGGAAATAGGTGTGTACAAAAAAGATGGCTAATTTCGTGCGGAAAAGAAAACATACTTTATGAATTTATGGATTAGTAATATCAGGGGGCTGGTCCTGGCTGAAGAGAAACCCCGGAAATGGGCAGCCGGGAAGGAAATGCAGGAACTTCCTGTTATGCGAAATGCCTGGGTGAAGATCTCAAACGGAAGGATTGATGATTTTGGCCTGATGGAAAATTTTCCGGAAAATCCTCAAGGACAAGTAATCCGGGCTGAAGGTCGGTTTGTTTTTCCATCATTTTGTGATTCCCATACACATCTGGTATATGCCGGCAGCCGGGAAATTGAATATATTGATAAGATCAGGGGATTGAGCTATGAGGAGATTGCCCGCAGGGGAGGAGGTATTTTAAATTCCGCACTGAAACTTCATCTGACAAGCGAAGAAGATTTGCTTCAGCAGGCTGCTTCCCGTTTGGATGAAATCATTCATTTTGGTACCGGAGCGGTGGAAATCAAAAGCGGTTATGGTCTGACAGTTGAAGATGAATTGAAGATGCTTCGGGTGATCCGGAAATTAAAGGAAATTTCCCCTCTGACGATCGTCTCCACTTTTCTGGGAGCTCATGCGGTTCCAATGGAATATAAGGGACGACAACCGGAATATGTGGATTTGATTATTCGTGAAATGATTCCGAAAGTTGCTGCAGAGAAACTGGCCGATTTTATCGATGTGTTTTGTGACAGAGGGTTTTTTACCGTCGAAGAAACTGCCCGTATGCTGGAAGCCGGTGCAAAATACGGACTGAAACCCAAAATTCATGCCAATGAAATGGATAATTCCGGAGGTATACAGATAGGTGTCAAATACGGAGCATTATCAGTAGATCATCTGGAATATACAGGCGATGAAGAGATCCGGTGCCTGAAAGGAACCCAGACTATGCCAACCATTCTTCCCGGTGCTGCATTTTTTCTGAATATGGATCGTGCCCCAGCCCGCAAGATGATCGAAGCCGGGCTTCCGGTTGCTTTCGCCAGCGATTTTAATCCGGGTTCAAGCCCGTCAGGCAACATGCAGCTTGTCCTTTCCATGGCTTGCATCAATTACCGGTTGTTGCCTGAAGAAGCTATTCACGCAACGACACTCAATACAGCTTATGCAATGGGCCTTAGCCACGAAGCAGGCAGCATCGCCCGGGGGAAACGGGCAAATCTTTTTATAACAAAGCCAATTCCCACAGTCGAATTTATGCCTTATTCATTCGGAAGCAATAAAGTAGAGACCGTGATATTGAAGGGGAAAGTTTATTAGATGTGCTTTGAAATTTACGATTTATACATACACTCCTGAGAAATTATTTTTTGTTTCTATGGAAGTAAATGTAAAGTTCCCTGTCGGGTGAAAAGTTATTCTTTTTCCAGGTGTATCTGTTTTTTCCCTCTTCTTGGATGATATTATCCGGTTTATAGGAAACAGAATCGATAATAATCCTGGGATCTGTGAATACGAGAGCATAGTTGCCCTGATTTAAAGGTTCATTCCAGTATTTGATTTTGGTCAGGACATAACCTGCTTCTTTCCCGTCATGATCCTGGATATACGTCACATGAACCCTTTTTTGCTCCATATTTCCCAGATCAAGCTGAAACATAACACCGGCAAGGGTTTTCCGGGCAAGCCGAAGAAGATGGTTATTTGACATGTCTTCAACCCGGATGGAATCCACTTTTACTACATTTCCTTTGCAGGAATAAGGGAAAAAAATTACCGGAGAGGCAGGAGTAGAGTAATTGTTCCGAAAATATAATTCTGCATTTACTGTCAAATGAGCCGAATCCAGCTCAAGGTTGACAATTTCCTTATAAAAGCTAACGATCTGCGCAGGAACCTGCACGATCAGGACCAGAAAGCAGATCGAAAACGAAAGGATCTTTTTCATGGTGTAAAAAGAATTGTGTTTTCACTTTCTGATCTTTAAAGTTAAGAATATTTATATAGAAAAGCAAGAAATGAAGGTATTATACCCACCTACAGAGTTTCCTGCCGGGGTAACTGACGTCAGGTAAACTCTGGAGGCGGGTAAAGAACCGGAAAAATTCTTTATTTAATTTTTTTCAATGCTTCATCGGTGGCATTGAGCAACGGTTTGATCGAGATTTCGCTTCCGACGGCATTTTTCATCCAGAGCTGGGGAATAAGGCGGCCGGTAGAATAGATCCGGATAGCTTCTGTTCCGAAATCCTTACCTTTAAAGAATTGTCCCAACTGGAAATCAATCAGGTGACCCACGGGATAGTTTGAAAGATAAAGAGGATCTTCTACCATATGTGAATAGATAGCAAGGATGGGGGAATCTTTTACACCCAGAACTCCTGCATAATATTTATTCCATACATCAATTGCAGCGCTGACGACTTTGTTTTTTAACTGGTCTTTCGTTGCATTCGGATTTTCGTACAACCATTTCCAGACAGCCATATCTACCAGAGAAACGCCCATGATCTCATAAGCTTCCCAGAAACTATCCAGGGCTTCAATATAATCTTTGTCGGGATTATTATCCTTTATACCGAGAAGGTCAAGATCATGTTTTTGAAAAGTGAAAGCAAATGCTTCTGTAAATGCAGTATTGGGAACGCCGGCCATGGTGTAATTGTCGACCATATAGAGGGAGATGGTTTGTTCAACATTGTGTCCCAGTTCATGAACAGCAATGTTATATCCTTTATAATCCATTCCGCCTTTCATGATGCGGGTACGGAGATGAGCTTTATCCCCTTTCATTTGTGCACCCCAGGCATGTCCTGAGCCGCGGGCAGGGTCAACAGTTATGTGAGAAGCGATTTCTTTGGCTTTATCCGGTTTGAAGCCAAGTTTGATCAGAATGTTCGGGATATCTTTTTCGAAAGCTTCCGTATTGGGATACTTGGCACGGGTCATTTTATCCAGCATATTCTGATCGACATTGCTGCGGGCTTTAAATCCGTCGTACCAGATGTCGAATGGCTGAAGAGGACGTCCTAGCCGTTTGCTGATCAGGGAGGCAACCTGTTTGACTTCCGGAGAAGAACAAAAATCAGTAAATAATTTAGCTACTTCGTTCTCGGGAATTTCCATTCCGCCATCGAAGGAACGGAGAATAAAAGACGGATACGTCGGGGTATAAGGATCTACTGCTTTTTCTGCCAGATAATTGTTCAGAAAATACTGGAAACGGGTGTTGGGCTCGGCAGAGCAGGAGAGCTCTTTGCCATTTTTAAATACTTTGTTGGTAAATATATTCCACTGAACGTTGGGATTATTGATGGCACTGTCAGGAATATCCTGATTAATGATATGGAGCATGACTTTATAAATCATTTGTTGCTTGAGTAAGCCTTCTTCTCCTTTATTGTAATTGGCTTTCAGTTCATCGCGGAGATTCCAGTGGGAAAGGAGCTTCATATCCTTCGGAAAATGTGTTTTCCCGTCATTATCCAAAAGGTTTCCCATGTAGATGTTGTAGTTGGAAATATAATTATCGGCAGATGACAGGGCATCGGAGACCTTTTGATTTACATCTGCAGGAACGTGGGAGTTGAACATATCGCCAAGGCGTGCATAAGCCCATTCCAGGCGGCTCCATTTTGGGCCGAGTTCTTCTTTTTCCTTAAGAGTGTATGAAGGGAAATTCAGTCCCACAATAAAAGCGATCTTGTTCGTGAAAAAATCATCGGTAAAATGAGCAGTGGGTTCATAGGCAGCAAATTGTTGATCGATGTCGTACATATCACCGATTTCAAGTTGTTGAGCACGCTTGAGATCCATGCTGATCCGGTTGAAATAGCCGAAGAGGCTTTCGAAATCATCGGAAATCCTGTGAAAGACTTTTTCCCGGGTTTTCTCATCTCCGATAAAGTTCTTTTTGCAGAAAGATTCGAAATCCGCAACAGAACCATCCTTTTCTGTCCAAAGGGCACTGATCTGATCTACTCCTTTAAGAATGCGGTCTTTGTTGATATCACCGTACTTTTTAACAAGGGAATCAGCAACTTTGTCAGCAATTTCTTTTTGAATGAACCTGGGAGGGTCATTCTGGGCGGATTCTTTCGGCTTGCATTGTGTGAATAACAGGCTGCAAGGCAGTAACAGAAGGGCTAAGTACTTTTTCATATAAGAAAGCATTGGTTTTAAACAAAATTATGAAAAACAAATATCCATTTACCGGGATCACAGTAAATTCCCTTGATGATATTTCTTAATTTTGCGAAAAACTCAACGATTCATGAAACAATTGCTCGAATGTGTTCCTAATTTTTCTGAAGGAAGGGACATGCATATCATCAAAACCATTACGGATGAAATTGAAAAAATTGAAGGGATTCGTTTACTGGATGTAGATCCCGGTAAAGCGACAAATCGTACGGTAGTGACTTTTATCGGTGAACCCGATGCTGTATTGGAAGCTGCATTTCAGGCTGTCAAAAAAGCCGGTGAAGTAATAGATATGCGGAATCATCACGGAGAACATCCCCGTTTCGGCGCTACCGATGTTTGTCCTTTGATTCCTGTTTCCGGTATAACTATGGAAGAGACGGTTGTTTATACCCATAAGCTGGCTGAACGGATTGGCAAAGAGCTTGGGATACCGGTTTATTGCTATGAAAATGCAGCATTTTCAGAAGTCCGGAGAAACCTGGCCAATAACCGTGCCGGTGAATATGAAGGACTTCCCCGGAAATTGGTTGATCCTCATTGGAGACCCGATTTCGGGCCGGCGGAATTCAATGAACACGTTGCCCGGACCGGTGCTATTGCCGTGGGAGCCCGTGATTTTTTAGTAGCTTATAATATTAATCTGAATACGACCTCTACACGCAGAGCCAATGCAGTGGCTTTTGATATCCGGGAAAAAGGACGCCCGGTGAGAGAGGGCAATCCAATCACTGGTAAGATCAAAAAAGATAAAACCGGAAAAGATATCTGGACACCGGGAGCTTTAAAAGCCTGTAAAGCCATTGGATGGTTTATTGAAGAATATGGAATTGCCCAGGTTTCCATCAATCTGACGAATATCAGTATCACTCCGGTGCATGTGGCCTTTGAGGAAGCGTGTAAAAGCGCTCAGGCCAGAGGATTGAGAGTGACAGGTTCAGAGATTGTCGGTCTTATCCCTCTGAAAGCTTTGCTTGATGCCGGGAAATATTTTTTACGCAAACAATGCCGTTCGGTCGGGGTTTCTGAAGACGAACTGATCAGAATTGCCGTAAAATCACTTGGACTCGATGATCTGAAACCATTCGATCCGAAAGAAAAGATTATTGAATATATGCTGGAGAAACCGGAAAAAAAGCTGGTGGATTTGACCTGCAAAGGCTTTGCCAATGAGACGGCTTCCGAATCGCCGGCTCCCGGCGGAGGATCTGTCTCTGCTTATCTCGGTGCACTGGGGGTTTCTTTGGGAACTATGGTGGCCAATCTTTCTTCTCATAAGCCGGGATGGGATGACCGCTGGAAAGAATTTTCCGATTGGGCCGAAAAAGGACAAAAATTTAAAGATGAATTACTTTTTCTGGTAGATGAAGATACCCGTGCTTTTAACCGGATCATGAGCGCTTTTGGGTTATCAAAAGCAACGGATGAAGATAAAAAGAAACGCTCGGCAGCTATTCAGGAAGCCACGAAATATGCAATAGAAGTACCCTTCCGTACCATGCAGAAAGCGCTGGAATCCATGGAAATTCTGGAAGCAATGGTTGATACCGGGAATCCAAACTCCGTCAGCGACGCCGGTGTGGGAGCACTTTGTGCCCGTTCTGCTGTCATGGGGGCATACCTTAACGTAAGGATCAATGCTTCCGGACTTACCGATAAAGCCTTTGTGGAAGATATCCTGAAACGCGGAGAAGAAATGGAACTCCGGGCTAAAGAGCTGGAAGTAAAAATTCTTATGAAAGTCAACGGGAAGATTAAAAAATAATTCCTGATTTATTTAGAATCAATCTTTAATACATCTTACCGGAAAGGCATTCGACCGGTTGGAAGGATATTCTGAAACACTCGGATTATACTCATTCATTCCATGTGCCCAGGCTTTGGTTGGGCCGTGGGATGTAGATGTCCAGTACATTATCGCGAAATTGCTGAAATTCCAGGAATTATTATTAAACCTTACTCCGCTTAGTAATGCATTAAATCCGGAAAAGCCGGTATATTTCAACGGGTCTCCTGCAAAACCGCTGTTTGTGAAATTAGAGAATAGAATCAGCCAGTCGTTTTCAGCCGGAACATGCCAGCCGGGAGGACAGAGGCCCTGGACAGAAGCTGTCGATGAAAACCGCATCATTTCATCCCATTGATACAACCCTCCGGAAATGGAACATACAGCTGGATTGTCGTTATAACAATATTTTTCCGGAATGCAGTTGTCACGTTGCATAACCGACGAAGCGATCACATTCCCATAATTCAGATTGGCGGCCATCCAGCATTGGGAACCGATTAATACTGTCGGGTATTGCTTGTTGTCCCGGATATCAGTCAGCATATTTCCGCAAAAAAAGGCCGGAGCAGAAATAACACGTATGTTCCGGGTCGCTAAAGAGCTACAGGAAAATGTATTGATATATGAATAGGTTATCGGATGATTTCCTGTTCCGGCAAGAGCTGGGTAAAAAATGTTTGCTGTGACGCCGGTTCCCGAATAGGTTCCGTTTAGCGGAAGTCCTCCCCTGAGGCGAATGGGTTGTGCATTCAATGTGGTTATGGTGTCGGTACAAACCGTATAGGTGACAATGGGATTGGGATTAACCGTGATGGGAAAAGCAGGTGATGAACCGCCGTTTCCGCAGTTATTGACTCCCATTGTGAAAAGGTTGGCTGATCCGGTAAAACCGGAAGCCCAGTCAATCGTTATATTGCTTGTGTTTCCATTGATGGTGCCAGCAGCCGTCGGGACTAAAGACCATGAATAGGATACTGCATCCGGAATGGGTTTTACTGAATATGCAGTGCCTGTCGAAGCCTGGCAAAGTCCTGTGAGTCCACTGATCGAACCCGAGGCAGCCGGAAGTGGATTTACCGTAATATTCTGGGTGACTGAATTTGAGCAGCCATTCGCATTAATATAAGTGTACGTTATCGTGAATGTGCCCGGACCGGCATTTGCGGGATTAAAGATGTTACCTGTCACGCCCGGACCGGAATAGGTCCCTCCTGTGGGAGCTCCTCCCGATAACAGGAATGGTGAGGCATTGACGCAAACCGGATTAAGTACCGCAAAGGTTACCACCGGCAACGGGTTGACCTGAATGGTATTTGAAGCAGAATTCGTACAGCTGTCGGAATTGGTGTATGTATATGTGATCGTGTGTATTCCTGTTCCGGCAGCCGCAGGATCAAAAGTGTTTCCCGATACGCCTGACCCGGAATAGGTTCCGCCGGAAGGCAGTCCGCCTGTCAAAGCAAAAGGTGAAGCATTGATGCATACGGGTGTCAAAGGAGAAATTGTGACAACCGGAGCAGCATGAACCGTGATGGATTTCGAGTCCGTTCCAGTACAGTTGTTTGAATTCGTATACGTATAGGTAATAATATGAGTGCCGGTGCCGGCAATGGCAGGATTAAAGACTCCACCGGAAACACCGGGTCCGGAATAGGAACCTCCGGCAGGAAGTCCTCCGGTCAGAGTAAAAGGTGGTATATTGATACAAACCGGATTCAATGAATCCAGAGTTACTGTTGGTAACGGATTGACGGTTACTGTATAATTCACAGATGTCGGCGAAGTGCATCCATTAGCCGTTGGAAATACCGAATAAATTACAGTCCCTGCAACAGTACCGGAGTTTGAGAGGACATCGGTAATGCTGTTACCGGATCCCGGACTCGTAAATCCGGTAATATCCGAAGAACTGGGTGTGGCAGTCCATGCAAAGGTTGCTCCGCTGGCGGATGAAGTCAGTTGAATATTGGTGGGCTGACCCGAACATAATATCGTTGAAGAAGGGTTAAAAATAACATCCGGGTAAGAATTAACGATTGCATGAATTACAGCCCGTGTCAGACTCTGGCAATTTGTATTGGTATCCAGGGCTGAGATATAAAAATCAGTATTTGTGCTGACATTCGTTGTTACAGAAGAACCAGAGAAAGGGTATTGCGTACCGCCAGCAGGGGAATCCCACCATGTATAAGCTACATTTGGAGTTGATACGACACTCATAGTTACATTTCCCGGTCCGCAATGGGTCACAATCGAATCTACCGGAACCGGAGCCGTTGGAACTGCATTAATGGTAACCGATTGTGCCGCAACGCAGGTATAAGGGGTTGAAAGTGTATAGTTTATTCCGTACGTCCCGGGTGTGCTGCCGGAAAGGTTGATAACTCCTGTTGAAGGATCAATATTGAGGCCGGACGGGGATGATGTAAAAATTCCTCCGGCTGTAGTTATCGAAGGAACCGGGTTTGTATCACTTTGACAATAACTAAAAGCAGGGTAATTGAAGGTAGGATTTTCGACAAATACCGTCTTGGTATCTGTTGCAGTCGCACCGTTACACAAATGAACAACCGCAGTATAAGTTGTAGTAACAGAAGGAGAAAGGGAAGACGGTGAGCCGTAGGAAACAAGGGTTCCGCCCGGATATCCTCCGATCCACCAGGAAACACCGCTGGGAACAAAACGCGTACTTTCATTGCTTGCAGTCCATTGAGTACAATTTCGTCCAAACGCAGTGAATGCAGCTGTTCCGTTTATATTCTGGACACCTTGAGTAGAATTGTAGGATCCACATTGAGGTTTGTTTTGAATATTATTTTCAATGATACTACTCTGTTCATTAATTACTACCTGGAAAGTTGCAAATGAGGATCTGCAACCAAAGAAAGGACAGTCTTTCCAATAGACTACCAGTTTCCGGTTCGGTGCTGTTCCGGAATTATAGTAATATATATTGGTTTCTGAAGGTAAGCAGGGTAGCCAGTCTTCCCATGGGAAAAATATAGCATTTTTAGGGGTTTCATCATCCGGGTTGTTATCCGGAAGTGGCCTGGCTGTGAATGTAGTCCACGGATGCCCAGCCGGATCTGTAAAAGAGATCCATCCGTTGGATCCCACCCAGAATTGGGTATAGGTTGCATTAAAGAAACAAAAGCTGAAACCTATATCAAAAGGCCCGGCCCAGCAATCATCTTTTCCACCTTCAGTACTTCCGCAATGCGTATTCTCAGGTGAAAAATAAAAACAGATAGCCTGCCCCCCCGTAAATGGCATCGGATTATAAGGAATGGTTTGAAAGGAATAGCTTTCTGTTCCATAAGAACCACCGGTAACCGTAGCTGAAAGTGTTGCCATTCCTCCATAACAGATCGTTGTGTCATTTCCTGCATTGATGGTTGCCTGTCCGGATGCATAGGAAAACACTAACAATACAAATACGAAAAGAAGGGTATATTTTCGCATAGGTATACAGCAGATACGAAACAAATATAAATAAAAATTCTCAAGTACCTTGTATCGTATCAATCTTTCAAACACCTCACCGGAAATGCATTCGACCGGTTGGAAGGATAGTTTGAAACACTCGGATTATACTCATTTAATCCATGTGCCCAGGCTTTCGTTGGACTGTGGGATGTGGAAGTCCAGTACATGACGGCAAAGTCGTCGAAATTCCAGGAAGTATTGTTGAAATGCATTCCGCTTAGAAGAGCATTAAATCCTGAAAAACCTGTGGTTTTCAGGGGATCTCCTGCAAAGCCGTTTCCAAGATAGAAAGTGAACAGATTCTGCCAGTCATTTTGTGAGGGGATATGCCATCCGGGAGGACAAAGTCCCTGGCCGCCCTGGACACTGGAAAACCGCATCAGTTCATCCCATTGATAAAGACCTCCGATGGAAGAACAATTGGCAGGATTATCGTTGAAACAATACTTTTCCGGAATACAGTTATCACGCTGCATCGCCGAAGATGCGATGACATTGCCGTAATTCAGATTGACCGACATCCAGCACTGGGTACCGATCTGTACCGTAGGATATTGCTTATTATCGCGGATATCCGTGAGCGTACTGTTACAGAAAAAGGAAGGGGCATTGATTACCGTAATGGTTTGCAGTGCAGATGAGCTGCAACCGTTAGCGCTCAGAAAGGAATAGGTGATGGTAAAAGTACCTGCTCCGGCCAGTGAGGGATAAAAGATTCCGGTATTGACTCCGGTTCCGGCATAGGTTCCTCCCAAGGGAGTACCTCCTTTCAGGGTAATGGGTTTGGCCGCTGTGGTTGTCGTAGCATCCTGACAGGAAGCGAAACTAACGGAAGGGATAGGGAATACCGATACGATAACGGAATTCGGGGTACCTGTGCATCCGTTAGCGGTACATGAAACCTGGTAAGAAACCGTTTCGTTGTTAAAGCTTGTATTGTTGAGGGTTTGCGAGATAGTATCCCCTGTTCCGGCGCTGTATCCGTTGACATTGGCAGAGCTTGGAGTAGCGGTCCAGGAGAAAGCTGTTCCGGCAACCGGTGAAGCCAGCGCGATGGAAGTAGCACCACCGGAGCAGAAATTTTGTCCGTTCGGGGAGAAAACCACCTTGGCAACCGGATAAATGGTAACCACAAAATTGGAAGTAGCTCCATCACAACCGTTGAGAGAAGGGGTGACCGAATAGGTGACGGTTTCAATGGTAGAGCCGGTATTGGCCAGGGTATCGGTAAGGACAGGGCCGCTTCCCGGGAAAGCGCCGGTGATAGTGGCGGCACTCGGTGTGGCAGTCCAGGAGAAGGTGGTTCCGGCCAAATCAGCATGTAACGGAATGCTGATGGCGGATCCGGAGCAGATCGAAGAGTTGGCGGCATTGGTTACAACGGGGCGTGGCTTGACGGTAATGTTAAGGACAGTCGGAGTATTTGCCGTACACCCGGTGGATAAATTGTAGTTGACGCTGACTGTTTGAGATCCTGCGGTATTCCAGAGAACTGTGACGGTATTATCGTTGACACTTCCCCCTGAAATAATGCTACCTGCGGCAGATACATTCCAGGTGTAGTTGCTCATTCCGGCTTCGGTAGAATATACGGTGGAGTTGTTGACACAGATGGAATTCAATCCGGTCAGGGAAGGAGTCGGCAGGAAGTTGACGTTGATCAGGTAATCGGCCGGGGTTCCCGGGCAGGCAATGCCAATCTGTGAAACGGGGATGATGTGGTAATCCACAAATCCCGGAATAACTCCGTTATTGACCAGGGTTTGTGCAGGAATAACGGACGTTCCGTTGGTTGCAAAACCGGTAATGGGAGAAGCTGAGGAAGCGGTCCAGGAAAAAGTAGTCGGGGTAACATCAGCCGTCAGGGTAACGGGAGCACTGGCAGCGCCCGAACAGATGGTTTGCGACAAGGGGTTATTGGTTACCACAGGCAACGGGCTGACATACACTTTATGGGTGGTGTTTGTTCCGGTGCAACCGCTAAAGGAAGCAGTAATGGTATACGTAACGATACTTTGGACGGTATTGGAATTGAAAAGCGTATCGGAAGGAATGGCGTTTCCGGAACCATTGAGAGCAAACCCTGAAGTACCGGGATCACCGGCCGTAGTCCAGGAAAAAACAGCCCCGGCAGTTGTGGAAGAAAGCGCAACGGGAGCCGTAGCCGTGGCCGAACAGATGGTCTGGGAAGCGAGGCAGGAGACATTGGCAACGGGATTGACGGTAACGGAATAGGTGGCCGGAACAGGATTGGAACAGCCATTGGCCGTGGGGGTTACCTGATAGGTGGCGGTTTGCTGAACGGCAGAAGCATTGGAAAGGATATCCGCGATTTTATTTCCGCTGCTGGCAGAGTTTCCGGATAAAGCAGGATTACTCACGGAAGAGGTCCAGGAAAAAGCAGAACCGGCAACCGGTGAAGAAAGGTTGATGTCGGTGGTTTGTCCCGAACAGATCATCGGCGTCGTGGAAGTGAAAATCACGGTTGGAATGGGATAAACGGTGACGGTATAGGATTGGGTGACAGGATTGACGCAACCGTTGGCGGAAGCGGTGACCTGGTAGGTGACCGTTTCGACGGTTGTTCCCGTATTGGTTAAATTATCGGAAATTGTATTTCCCGACCCGGGTGTAGTAAACCCATGCACATTGGCAGAGCTGGCGGAAGCGGTCCAGGTGAAGGTAGAGCCGGCAACGGCAGCATTGATCTGGATATGAGTGGTTTGCTGACCGGAACAAATCGTCGGTGTAGTGGAAACAAAGGTAGCCACCGGAATGGGATACACGGTCACGGTATAGGATTGGGTAACGGGATTGACGCAACCGTTGGCGGAAGCGGTGACCTGGTAGGTGACCGTTTCGACGGTTGTTCCCGTA
>JAUZOW010000038.1 GCA_030706225.1 Bacteroidota bacterium
ATCGGTGCTTTCTTTTGATTCCAGAATATCCTTCACCCGGAGATGAAATCTCTTATAATGTTCGAAATCTTTGAAGTTTTTCCGGAGCATATTGCAATTATGCATGATCACCATCATCATGAATGTTGATGAATCAAGGGGTTTTTCCGATAAAATGAGGTTATAGATCTTTTCCCGTAGATCATGTTTAAGATTCCCATTGACCAATGGGAATTTATTCTGATACATGATCCATAAAAGGCTGTATTCCTCCTTCCGGACAATCTTTTTATCGAGAAGCGACTGTATTGCAGCTTTCCTTATTCCCAGCTTTTTATAAACGATCTTCTTGATTGTTCCCCGGACACCCCATGGTTTTTTAGCTGATTTAAGCACATCAAGAACTTTGTCAAGAACAGGTTCTTTTGTTGGATCGGGATTAAGGATCTGGATTTTCGAATTCTTATATTCTATCCGTTTAAGGGTGAAAAGTTCAAATAAAATAGCAGAAGCCAAGCCAAATTTGATAGTATGCTCAGTATTTCCAAACCACCCTTTATCATCTATGGCTAGAAGAACAATCTGTTCAAGAAAGTTTAAACCGGTTTTTTTTGTGGTTTTTTCTGCTGGCATTGGAATCATCGATTTCAAAACAAAGTTCGTAATTTTTTATTAGAAATCAATTAAAAGCTCCGCTCATATATTGTTTTGTTTTTTCCATTTTAGGGTGATCAAAAATCTCACTGACAGGTCCCTCTTCAATAACTTCCCCCAAATACATAAAAATGACATGATCCGCTATCCTTCTGGCCTGTCGGATAATATGAGTTACCAGGACAATGGAATAATCCTGTTTTAATTTTATGAACTGCTCCTCGATGGATTTGCTTGAAATGGGATCCAGAGCGGAAGTCGGTTCATCTGCAAGAATAATCTCAGGATTAACGGCCAATCCCCTTGCCAGACATAATCGCTGTTGCTGGCCAATGGAAAGTCTTGATGCCGGTTCTCTCAAACGGCCTTTCACTTCATCCCACAACGCCGCAAGCTGAAGATAGCTGACTACTTTCCGGTTCAATTCCCGCCTTTTATGTATACCCGTCAGTTTCAACCCATAAGCAATATTATTGTATATGTTCATGGGAAGAGGATATGGACGTTGGGAAAGAAGTCCCATTTTCTGGCGGAGATTATTAATATCTTCCCCTGCCTGAAGGATATCCTGATTGTTTATAAATATATTTCCAGTCACTTTCAGTTCCGGATAAAGATCCGTTAACCGGTTCATACATTTAAGCAATGTCGTTTTCCCACACCCCGATGGTCCCAGGATCACAGTGATTTTATTTTTAGGTATACTGATATTGATATTTTTCAGTATCTGTTGATCCTTAGCAAAAACGTTCAGGTTCTGTATCTGTATTTTTGTATCAATGTCCATAGTTCTCCCAAAATTATCTAAAAATTAATCTTGGTTTTATGATAT
Source organism: Bacteroidota bacterium (assembly GCA_030706225.1). Classification (GTDB taxonomy): domain Bacteria; phylum Bacteroidota; class Bacteroidia; order Bacteroidales; family FEN-979; genus JAUZOW01. Next base: position 1,466 of record JAUZOW010000038.1, read on the forward strand.
CTTCTTCCGACTCCTCTTGAAAATATACTGACTACAAGAATAATCAGCGTCAATACAAGGGCTGAAGCATAAGCCCGGTCCTGAACTGCAGGAACAGGCGATGAAAGCTGGAAAAATATCGATAGAGGTAAGGTAGCTACAGGTTCCATCAGCGAATTGGGAAGGTTATCTGTATATCCTGCAGTAAACAAAACGGAAGCGGCATCTCCGATTGCTCTTCCAAAAGAAAGAAGAAGGGCAGTAACTATCCCTGAAACCGTTTGCCGCGTGAAAATTCTAAACGCGGTTTCCGATTTATTAGATCCTAAAGAATATGAAGCTTCCATCAATCCGATGGGAACGGTACGAAGAATCTCATCCATCGAACGGATCATGATGGGCAGGATAAACAACGTTACGGTTATAATACCTGCCAGCAATGACGTTTGGATTCCCAAAAAGACCATTACTGTAAATCCGAATGCTCCATATACGATCGATGGAATTCCCCAGATCAGATCCAGTAAAAACCGGATAAAACTTACCAGCTTTTTCCACCGGATCAGAAAAACATTTATAAAAAGTGCTACAGGGAGCCCCAGAAGAAATGCCAGAACGGTTGAGCCAATTGCAAGAGTAAGTGAACCCAAAATGGCATTCAGTATTCCTCCTCCCTTTCCGTAATAGTATCCTCCGGAAGGAGGCTGGGTAATCATTTCCCACGACATTGCCCGGATACCTTTTTCAAAAATGCTGTAAATGATCAGTGCCAGAACGGCAAAGATGAAATAGGTTGAAACAATCATCAGCACTTTGAAAATCTTCTCTTCGGTTTTTCCGGCTTTTTTCATTTCTTAATCAATATTTATTATAACGTGCGATAAAAAAGTGCATAATCAGATTAAAAAAGAAAGAAACAACAAGCAGAATCAGCGCTGCAAACATCAGCGCTGCATCGTACCTGGGAATTGACATCATCTCACCGTAATTATTGGCAATCAATGCAGGCAAGGTATATCCGGGATCGAAAACTCCGTGAGGAAGTTTCACCACATTGCCAACAACCATCATTACTGCCATCGTCTCGCCGAATGCCCTTGCCAATCCAAAGCCATGTGCTGCAATAATTCCCGGAAGCGCTTTTTTAAAAAGAACATGCTTGATTGTCTCCCATTGCGTTGCTCCCAAAGATAAGGATGCTTCCTTTAGTTCGATCGGAATAGACTTGAATATCTCAATAATTATATTGAGAATAAAAGGAATGATCATGATCGACAGGACAAGTGCTGCTGCCAGAATACTGTACCCCATTGTTTTTACTCCAAACAGAGGCCCCAGATATTTTGAAATAAAGGGAACAATTACCAGAATTCCCCATAGTCCGTAAACAACAGAAGGTATTCCTGCAAGGATATCAATCGCCGGATGAAGGATCCGAAGCATTGTCTTTTTCGTATACTGGGTCACATAAATTGCTGTCAACATACAGATAGGTGCTGAAATCACCATAGCCAGCAGCGTGACCCAGATCGATCCGATAATAAAGGGATAAAAGCCAAACTTCCCGGATGCGGGTTTCCATTCTTTGGAAAACAGCAAATCGGAAAGATGATAATCATGAATAAGCAGAAATGATTTCAGGTAAAGACCGGTGAAAAGAAGGAAAGGAAGGGCGGCCACAAGAAGCAGGCTGACCAGCATCCAGGTTGAGTTAACAAAGTGTCTTTCTTTTCTATTGAGTAAGTACATTTATCATGGGAAATACTGCAAATATAAAGGCTATTTTAATCTTTCAAGTCCTTCATCCAGCTTTTCCTTTGCAATGGTAATATAACCGGCATCATTCACAAATTTCTGTCCATCCCCGAGAATCCATTTAAGAAATGCACGGACATTCGGATCTTTAGGCTCTCCTCCTGCCACCAAATAGAGATCTCTTGCCGGAGGTGACGGGTAACGTCCATCGAGAATCGCCTTCATGACATGATCCATGGTATCATAAAAATTTTCATCCGGATCGATCTTCCCGTTTCCATTCAGGTCGATCGGAACAATTGCCATTCCGGCATAAGGCTTACGGGTATTCATATCGTAAGCAAAATTCAGGTTATTAAAGCCAATAGCATTTACATTTTTCCGGACGGCATCTGCAATACCGGGATCTCCGTTAACGCCAAGACCAATCAAATCTTCCTGTTTCTTTTTTTTATCAAGGTATTTGGCCCACATTTCCGCAGCTCCACATGCATCGGAACGGGTTAATGCCTGAAGGTCTTCACTGGATTTTGTGTGAGTTGCCTGTCCCCAGGTTGTGATTTTTCCTGTAATAAAAATATCATAAAAAGCCTGATGCGACAAGCCCTGCTTGCGAAGATCCGCTATTACGGGGTTATTGGCATTGACAGTCGGGAGAACGGCATCTTTTGCTACCGGTATGAACCAGGCTCCTTTGGCTTTTTCTTCAGGGCTTACTTCTTTGGAGAACATCCCAAGGTCGACCATATGCGACAGGGCATCTGCCATTCCTTTACCTGCGCCTCCGGCAGAGATATTGAATGTGATCCCGGGATGAATTTTTTTAAACTCATCCGCCCATTTCAAAGTCATAGGATAAAGAGCAAAGGCTCCGGAAATCGTGATCTTTCCATGAAGATCACCGGGCTTTGCCGAACGGCTTCCTCCGCCGCCACAGGAGGTAAACATTCCAGTTATAAAAAACAGGATAAAGGCAGAAGTAAGAATTTGAAAAAAACTTTTCATTTCAAGAGTTCATTAATGATTTCATCTTCTCTCACTCCATCGGCTTCTGCCTTGTAATTCCTGACAATTCTATGACGCAGGACCGATTTGGCAACGTATTGTACATCTTCAATATCGGGAGAATACTTCTCACGAAGTGCTGCATGGCATTTAGCACCCAAAATCAGGTACTGAGAAGCCCGGGGACCTGCTCCCCATGTCAGATAACGGTCAGCCCATTCATGAGCAGCCGGAGTATGCGGGCGGGTCTTTTCAGAAAGCTGAACCGCATAGCGATATACATTATCAGGTACCGGGATCTTCAGGATCAATTCCTGGAAGAAAAGGATCTCTTCGCGGGATAGCACGATATCCGGAGATACAGAATGTCTTGATGTGGTATTTTTGACAATGTTCACTTCCTCTTCAAAACTCGGATAATCCAGCCAGATGTTAAACATGAACCTGTCAAGCTGGGCTTCCGGAAGAGGATATGTACCTTCCTGTTCAATAGGATTCTGGGTTGCCAGAACAAAAAACGGTTCTTCCAGCCGGTAAGAAGTTCCGGCCACGGTAACTGCTTTTTCCTGCATGGCTTCAAGCAGCGCCGACTGTGTTTTCGGAGGTGTCCGGTTGATTTCATCAGCCAGGATGATATTTGCAAAGACCGGTCCTTTAATGAACCTGAATTTACGGTTTTCATCAAGGATCTCGGTTCCTATGATATCGGAAGGCATCAGGTCAGGTGTAAACTGGATTCGGTTATAAGTAAGTCCCAGTACTTTCGACAGTGTATTAACCATCAATGTTTTGGCTAGTCCGGGAACACCTACCAGCTGACAATGCCCTTTACAGAAGATGGCAATTAAGAGATTCTTAATAACCTCATCCTGTCCTACGATTACTTTGGCAAGTTCTGAACGTAACCGGCTGAATTTTTCAGCCAGAGCATTCATAGCTTCCACTTCTGAAGTGTACGTTACAGACATCTCATTTGTTTTCATTTCCATTTATTCCGGAAATCACAATTCTTATATTGATCCGCGATGCGAATATAAGATTTTGCTGATTTCTTCTGGATCCAGTCGTTAATTTCATCATTCTGCTTTTCCTTCAGCGTCATTTCCTGAATTTTAGCATAATCCTGTTCCAGGGTCGCTTTATGTGGTGCAGTTCTTGTTTTCAGATAATAAATCCGGTATTCATCCGTCCCTTTCTCCGTTTTATACAAAACCGGAGAAGAGATCTCATGTTCTTTCAGCTTATCAATCACGAAAAATATCTTTGGATCCAACTGGCTGGCTTCAAAACGTGAAGTCGAGGTTGATTCATTGATCAACATTCCACCGCTGTTGCGGGTGGGATCATCTGAAAATTTGACAACTGCATCGTCGAAGGAAATTTTCCTTTTTTCAATCAGGTTTGCCACACTATCCAGTTCCGTTTTAGCCCGGTTCAGACTGACCAGCGAAACTTTCGGTTTTATAAGGATATGGCGGACATTTATATATTCACCTCTTCTTTCAATCATCTGAATCAGGTGATAGCCAAAATCTGTTTCAACAACATCGGAGATTTCGCCGGGTTTCAATTTAAAGGCAGCTGCTTCAAATTCGGGTTTCATTTCTCCTCTTTTGAATAATCCCAGTTCTCCTCCTTGTTTTGCAGATCCCGGATCTTCCGAATAAAGGATTGCCAGTGTCGAGAAATCGTCTCCTTTTTTTATTCTGTCACGAAAACTCTGAAGACGGTTTTTAGCTTCATCCTTTTCTGCATCTCCGATAACCGGCTGTTTGGAAATAAATCCGATTTCCAGTTCGGAATTAATTTCCGGAATACTATCTTTGGGAAGCTTCCGGAAAAACGCTTTGACTTCCGAAGGAGTCACTGTGACATCCTTTGTGATTTTCTGCCGGGTCATTTCTATCATATCCTGTTCTTTCTGGACATCCCGCAGTTCATTTTTAATCTCTACCAGAGATTTCTGGTAATATTCTTCCAACTTTTCCGGAGAACCGATCTGGCTGATAAAATATCTCATTTTATTGTCGATCTCATTTTCAATCTGAGTATCCGTAATTTTAACACTATCGAGTTCTGCCTGATGTAACAGCAGTTTTTGGAAAAGCATGTTTTCCAGAATCTGGCATTTAACGGTTGAAGGACTTCCTTTAATATTACCCTGAAGGCGAAATTGTAAATACTGGCTTTCAATATCCGATTTAAGGATGACATTTCCACCAACAACAGCTACTACTCCGTCGATAATGGTATCCGTTTCCTGAGCTTTCAGTTGAAAAACACCAGCCACAAGGAATAATACCATGAATATGGATGAAAGTATATTTTTCATTCGTCCGGTTTTTTGAAAATGTTAATAGACCTTAACTTTATTTTCTCGTATTGCTTTCTGAAGAACATCGTCATGCATTTTATTGATCAGCTCTATCTTTCTCTTATTCAGGATAATATCCCGAACCCGTCCTTTTTCAAGGGATAGAGGAGAAATGCTTTCCTTGATCTTGAAATCCTTAATGCGAACGAGGTAAAGATAAGCTGAATCCTGAACCTCCACTTCTCTGCGGTTCTTCAGAAATTCTTCCTGGTTATAGGTCTTAATGGGAATCTGCAATAATAGTTCTGAAAATGTAAGCCAGTTCTGATCATCCAGGAAATAATCAGCGGCTTTCTTTTCACATTCTGCTGCCAATCGGGTTTTTGCAGCTGGATCATCACTCATCAGAAATTTCCTGAATTCTCCGACAGCTTTTGATCCTTTAGGCAACTTGACATACTGAAGCTGGACTATATCATCTTTAAGCTGAAAATTCTGAGGATTTGAATTGTAATAATCTTCAATTTCCTCATCAGTCACAAGCGTATCCAGTTTTTGTTTGACAAGTTCATTTTCATATTCATAGATGATCAGTGAATTCTTATAATTTTCCAATTGACGGGAAAAATCCATCTGATCTTTGGTAAGGTTATTTGAAGCCTGATAAATTACGACCTGCTGGCGTACCCAGTTGTCTATAAAATTTTTGGCCAGTGAAATACTATCCTTATGTGTTGTTCCCGGAGGGATAATTCCCTTTAAATCGGATTCATAAAGATATTGATCATGTACCCGTGCCAGCACTCTTTCCGTTTTTTTCTTAAAGAATGTGCACGAGGTCAGAAGGACCATCAATACGATCAATATTTTTTTCAGCACGATCTTTATTTCAGTTTGGCCAGGACATTTTTATTAACGACGACCGGATATTTGTCTCTTAATTTCTGGATCCATGCTTTTTCCAGATAATTCTGATAGTCTGACGTAATAAGGCCACGGGCTTCATTCAGAGATTTAGGTTCCGGATTCAGTACTTTTTTAATATTAACGATAATAATACCTGAATCAATACGTATATCGTTAGAAATTCCGGGAACCCAGGAAACTTCATCTACGTATTTATTATCTTTCCTTGAATATTTGCCTGTTTCAAAAGTGATGACCTTTAAAGAATCCGTATTCATTTCTTTCAGAATTCCTTCTTCTTTAAGTCCGGTTTTGAGAAAATTTCTTACTTTCTGAGCCTGTGCAGCGTTTTTTACGGTAAAGATGGTAGCTTCCACTCTCGGTCCCCACATATAGCTGTTTTTATTCTGTTCGTAGAAGTTCTTCAATCCGACAGTATCTTTAACTGCTTTTGACCATACTTTTTGGTCTGTCAGGTCAAAAAGAAGAATTCCATCACGGTATTCCGTCATCAGATTTCTGAATTCCGGATATTTTTTCTCCAGATTGCCGTCTTCAATTTTCATTAAAATGTCATCAACAAATTCCTTATATGACTGGTCAACAAAAGCAGGAATAGTTTCCTTTTCTCTTTTTTTCTGATGGATGGAAAGGTAACGGGCGAATTCAGGTTGTTTATAAACCATTGCATTGATCTTGAATAAAGGTTTATTGAGATCTTTTGCAACTCCTTTATCCCATTTGCCTTCAAAAATAGTATCGGTTACGACCTTATAAAAATCCGTCTTTGCATCTGGGTACTCGACGAAATTATTTTCTGATTTAACGCGTTCAATAACAGCTTCTTTAGCCAGAATTGCCCGGCTGTCTTTCATAACATGTTGTTTGATGGAAGCTTTTTCTTCATCAAATGATCCCGGGGCTTTCCGGTCGATAAGTTTTACAATATGCCAGCCATAGGGTGTCTGGAAAGGTGCAGAATAATCGCCTTTATTTTTAAGATTATAAACCTGTTCGATAAATTCAGGGACCATACGGTTTACGCCGAATTCAGGTAAAAGGCCTCCTTTTGAAGCGCTTCCTTTGTCTTCCGAATATTGTTTTACCAGTTCATCCCAATTTCCGCCGTTTTTCAACATCTGGTAAACAGAATCCATTTTCATTTCAACTTTTTTAGATGAATTGCCGGTTGAATCTTTCGGGATCATCATAAAAATATGCGCAACGGTAATTTTCCCGAGAGCATTTTTCCGGTCAGACAGTTGGATCAGATGAAATCCGTAATCCGTGCGTACCGGCATTGAAATTTTACCAACTTCAAGGTTATAAGCAGCGGATTCAAAGGGATAAACCATATCGAATACAGTAAAATATCCCAGATCGCCATGGTTTCCGCGGATGAATGGTCTTTGAGCTGTTGCTTGTCTGTCGCGGGCTGAGGGATCTTCCGAAAGTTCATTTGCCAAATTGCCAAAGGATTCCCCGTTCAGAAGGCGTTCACGGATCCGGAGCATTTTATCATACGTAGCCAGAGTATCATCAGGAGTAGCATCCGGTTTCAGACGCATAAAAATATGGCTTGCCCGCAAATCCTGTTGTTCACGGTTGTATGCTTCTTCAACCAGCCGGTTGATGGTAGTTTCATCCGTAAAATAAGGTTTTGCAAGCTGATCCCTGTATCCTTTTAATTCAGTGATAAATGAAGATAAAGTATCTAATTTAAGATCTTCCGCTTCCTGGACTTTTAATTTAAAATTGATATAAAGTTCAAGGTAATCTTCCAAATTTTTCTTGTCGATATTTTCTGTCTTCGTATTATTTTTTTGATAGATAGACATAAATTCACCGACTGTGATCTTCTTCCCTGAAATGGTAAGAAGAATATCATCGTTATTTACCTGGGCGAAAAGAACACTTGAAAAGCCAAACAGGAAAAGAGAAACCAGAAAAGTTGCCTTCAGACGTTTCATTTTTTGATTTAGTTTAAATAATGTTGCTAAAGTAACACATTCAATTGATGAGACAGCAATTTTTTATTAACGGCTATAGTTAGGAGCTTCATGAGTTATGGTGACATCATGCGGATGGCTTTCCACAACGCCGGCTGAGGTGATCTTTATAAATTTTGCTTTTTGAAGATCCTCAATTGTAGCAGATCCGGTATAGCCCATGCCGGAGCGTAACCCTCCGATCATCTGGTATATCACTTCGGAGAGAGAGCCTTTATACGGCACCCGTCCGACAATACCTTCCGGTACAAGTTTTTTAATATCATCTTCGGATTCCTGAAAATACCGGTCTTTGGATCCCAACTGCATAGCTTCAAGGGAACCCATTCCGCGATATGATTTATATTTCCTTCCTTCAAAGATGATCGTTTCGCCGGGTGATTCTTCCACTCCTGCAAAGAGTGAACCTGCCATAATGCAGTTTGCTCCGGCAGCCAGTGCTTTTACGATATCGCCGGTGTACCGTATACCACCGTCAGCAATGGCAGGAATTCCGGATCCTTTCAGCGCCTGCGTCACATTATAAATAGCAGAGAGCTGAGGAATTCCGATTCCGGCAATGATCCGGGTCGTACAGATAGATCCCGGGCCAATACCGACTTTAACAGCATCTACATTAAGTTTGGCCAGATCACGGGCAGCTTCAGCTGTCGCAATATTTCCAACGACCAGAGCAATATCAGGATAAGTCTTGCGGATATTTCCGGCCATTTCAATGACATTTTTCGAATGACCATGAGCCGTATCCAGAACAATCGCATCTACATCTTCCCGGATAAGCGCCGCCACCCTGTCAAGGGTATCGTGAGCTGTACCGACTGCTGCAGCGACACGGAGGCGACCTCTTGAATCCTTGCAGGCATTGGGGCGTTCTTTGATCTTTATAATATCTTTGTATGTGATCAGCCCAACCAACTTGTAGTTCTTATCAACTACCGGAAGCTTTTCAATCTTATACTGCTGAAGAATCTCTTCGGCTTTGGAAAAATCAGTAAACTCCGTAGTTGTGATTACCCTTCTGGTCATCACCTCTGAAATGGGGCGGGAAAGATCCCTTTCGAACCGGAGATCACGGTTGGTTACAATGCCCACCAGTGTCTTCTGTTCATTGGTCACCGGAATTCCACCAATATTGTACTCTTTCATTAAAGACAAGGCATCTCCGACTAGACCGTGTTCATTTACTGTGATGGGGTCAAGAATCATTCCATTTTCAGCACGCTTTACTTTTCTGACTTCAAGTGCCTGACTTTCAATGGACATATTTTTATGAAGAACGCCAATACCACCTTCCTGCGCCATGGAGATCGCCATCGTGGATTCAGTGACAGTATCCATCGCAGCAGAAATAATAGGTATATTAAGATGAATGTTCCGGGTAAGATAGGTAGAAACATCGACATCCCGTGGAATGATCTCGCTGTATGCGGGAATCAAAAGCACATCGTCATATGTCAACCCCTCCCCCTGAAATTTATCTGAATCCATATTCATACCTGAAAAATTAAAAGAGCAAAGGTAGTAAAATAATAATTTAGTATAACTAAGGAAACCGCTAATTATTGTAGCCTCCGGGAAATTTTGAATTCATCCGGGACCCGTATGAAATCCTGTTATTTTTGCTGCAAATCCCTCCCGGAATTTTCATCTTTTCAGGAAGTAATGTTGCTCAATAATTAAAATGCTATTTTTGAGAAAACATTTGTTTACCGGGAACCAAAATCTTACCATTTAAAAAAATCCTTATGATCAATATACCTCCCTCGGATAAAAAACGGCTGGTCATCGTAGGAAGCGGTTTTGCAGGACTCCGGCTTGCCAGAATGCTTAAAAATTCCGGTTTCCAGATCGTCCTGATCGATAAAAACAATTACTATCAGTTTCAGCCCTTATTTTATCAGGTTGCTACTTCCGGGCTCGAAGCCACATCAATATCATTTCCGCTACGGAAAATCTTTCACGGTTATCGTGATTTCCACATCCGTATTGCTGAAGTTCAACATATCGACCCGGAGAAACGCCAAATCTGGACTACCATCGGGAATGTTCGTTATGATTATCTTGTGCTTGCGCACGGTGCAGGAAATTTTTTCTTCGGAATGAAAAACATTGAAGAAAAGGCCTTACCTATGAAATCCGTATCTGAAGCCATAACGCTGAGAAATGCTATTTTAAGAAATTTTGAAAAAGCGTTGGCTGTAAAAACTATAGAAGAACGGAAAGTCTATCTGAATATAGTCATTGTCGGAGGCGGACCCAGTGGAGTTGAAGTTTCTGGCGCTCTGGCGGAAATGAAAAAATTTGTCATTCCCAAAGATTATCCGGAATTAAAGGATTCTGAAATCCGGATCCACCTGGTCCAGGCAACTGACCGCCTGCTCCCTTCTATGTCTGAAAGGTCTTCTGAATTTGCCAGAAAATACCTTGAAAAAATGGGTGTCGACATTCACCTGAATACGCAGGTCAGGGATTTCGACGGGAAAACTGTTCAAACAGAAGGATGTGGAGATATTCCATCAAACCTTGTCATCTGGACTGCCGGCATCAAAGGAATTCTGATCTCCGGCATCCCGGAACAGAGTTATGGACCCGGAATGCGGATCCTTACCGACGAATTCAACCGGGTAAAGGGAATGGATTCTGTTTTCGCGATCGGGGATAATGCGCTGACAAAAGAAGAAAAATATCCCAATGGACATCCTCAGCTGGCACAGGTTGCCCTCCAGCAGGCTACCTTACTGTCAAAGAACCTTGTCCGGCTAAGAGATGGCAAACCGATACAACCTTTTCATTACAAAAACAAAGGCACTATGGCTACCATTGGAAGAAATCTGGCAGTCGTGGATGTGCCTTTTGCATTTTTTCATGGTACCTTTGCATGGATGATCTGGATGTTTATCCATCTGATGGCAATCCTGGGAACAAAAAACAAGCTGATCATCTTCCTGAACTGGCTCTGGAGTTATCTGACATACGATCAATCTCTGAGATTCATAATGCAGCCTGAAGGATGTAAATGTAAATGATCACAAAAGCTTATGAAACGAACGGACATAGAAATGCGGCAGAAGCAAATCACGGACAGAATCCTGGCTGGCAGATTGAAAAGCAGCTTTGATGACCTGACATCTATCTTGCATCAGAATGCTTTGGGAAGTTTTGAGTACGATCTGGATAGTCTCCGGGAAAATTATAAGAATCTTCTCCGATATTCATTTGAAGGATATAAAGACCCTAAAAGAAAAGAGATTCTACGGACTCTCTCCAATTCGTTCCTTGCTCTTTCAGATGATGCATTTCTCGAATTACGGGACCGCATCTCTCCTCATAAAAAAGCAGAAAAAGCAATGGTTATTAAAGAATTCGGGGATGATGCCGCTGCTGTAAATGAAAAAATTGACATTCTTTTCTTCGGGAAAGAAATACAGAAAGTTCTGGAAGAAGCAGGAGCCATGACTCCTGCTTTATCTTCCATTGAAGGGATATTCAAGCTGATCTGGCTGGCTCCGAAATTCACGGAGGATCTGTCAGAACGAATTCTTATCATGCTGAATACCGGCAAACTTTTTTGGACTGATAAATGCCTGATTATTTCCGCATTGACTCTTGGACTTCTGGATCATTTTGACATCCGGAAATTCGATCTGCTTATTGAAGCAGTAAAGCATAATGAAACCAAGGTTTATCAGAGAGCATTGACAGGTTTGCTAATGGGATTGATCATTTATGACGACCGGATCAAACACTATCCCTCCATCTTCATGAAAGTTCAGGGACTTGCAGATAATCCTTCTATTATGGAAGACATGCAGGCTGTCCTTCTTCAACTTCTGATGGCTCAGGAGACAGAAAAAATCAATAAGGCTTTCGAGGAAGAGGTTTTACCCGGAATGAAAAAAATGATGCCCCGGATCGAAGATAAGCTGGAGTTGAAAAATTTTCTGGAAGAAAGCGATATTGAAGGAAAAAATCCCGGCTGGGAAGATCTTATGGATGAAGTTCCCGGCTTGTTTGAAAGAATCGAAAAATTTACCAAAATGCAGATGGAAGGTGGAGATGTTTTTATGGCCACTTTCTCTCTTTTGAAGCAATTCGATTTTTTTAACCGCATTCATAACTGGTTTATTCCTTATTACCCGGAGAATCCGGAAATCAAAAGCATTTCCGGTGATGAAGAAAATATTTTTTCAAGATTGCATGAAGGACTTGACAAGGCTTATTATTTATGCAATTCCGATAAATATTCCTTCGCTCTGAATTTCAATGCAGTTCCCCAGCAACAACAATCCCTGATCCTTACCTATTTCGAATCGGAACTGGAGCAGATGAAAGAGATGGAGAGTGAAGATGAAATACTGGGGCAGAAATCTGCATCAAACAGCATATTTATCCAGTATATACAAGATCTTTACAGGTTTTTCAAGCTTTATTCTTCGCGGGATGAATTTGATGATTTCTTTGGGAAAAAAATCCCTATTTCCGGACTCAATATATTCAAAGAATTTTTCGGGCAGGAAAAATTTGCAGAGCGGCTGGCTTCCTTTTATTTTGAAAAGGAGCACTATGCTGAAGCAGCCGAAATGTACCAGTACCTTTCCAATAAAGGGACCCCCAAAAGAGAATATTTTGAAAAAGCAGGGTATGCTTTCCAGAAGCTGAAAGATTTTTCCAATGCCATCGATCAGTACCGCAAAGCTGAATTATTTGACGGCGATCGCCTCTGGCTTCTGAAAAAAATGGGCTGGTGCAGCTTGAAGATCAAGGACTATAAAAATGCAACCCGATATTTTGAGGAAGCAGTGCGGCTTCAACCTGACGACCTAAGCCTTCTTACCGAAGCAGGTCAATGCTATCTGAATCTGTACGAATTTGAAAAAGCGCTTCAGTATTTTTCAAAAGTCAGGTACTTCCAATCAGACAACCTGAAAGCTTTACGGCCGGTTGCATGGTGTAATTTCGTCCTCGGAAAGCTGGACGAGGCAAAAGAAAATTATTTAGCTATCGTGGATTCTGAAGAAGCTTCACCTTATGATCTAATAGATGCCGGTCATGTCTTGTTATGCCTCGGCAAACCACGGGATGCAGTGACCTATTATCAGAAAGCTCTTTCAATGGAATCCATGACTGCCGAGCATTTCACGGCTGCATTTGAAGAAGACGGACAATACCTGGTTAAAAACGGGATCGCTCCGGAAGAATTACCCCTGATCAGTGATTACCTTCTTTTCCGATCAGAAGAAAAGTAACAAAACATAATTATGAACTATCTGACGAATTGTTTTTCCAAGACACTGGTGTCCTATATTGATAAAAATCCTGTTTCAAATGCAGTAAAAGTGCTTCGGTTAATGGAAAAACTCAGTTTTTTTTCCGAAAACAAACCGGCCATCACTAAAGTAAAAAACACGATCTCTGATCCACTCAATCCATGGAATGAATTTTTCAGGAGATTTAAATCGGAAGTCAATGATAATTCCCGGAAAAAGTTCCTGTCAAACTTCCTTCTGAACGGGTGCATTATGACTACCAATAAAAAAGAGCGCCTTCGTCACAATCTTTCCCGTAACATTCCCTGGACACTCCTTATAGATCCCACCTCAGCCTGCAACCTGCATTGCACCGGTTGCTGGGCAGCTGATTATTCCAGGACCGATCAGCTCTCTTACGAGCAAATCAACTGTCTTATCAACGAAGCTAAGCAACTGTCCATCCATTTCTTTCTTTTTTCCGGGGGAGAACCTCTGCTCCGGAAAGATGACCTGCTCAGACTCTGTCGCGAACATAACGACAGTTACTTTATAGCTTTTACTAATGGCACGCTGGTGGATGACAAGCTGGCTGAAGAGATTGCACAGGTCGGAAATTTCGCGCTTCTGTTCAGTATCGACGGGATGGAAGCCAGTACAGATGAACGGAGAGGTAAAGGAACGTACAGAAAAGTTTTACAAGGAATGAAAAGCATGCGAAAGTTCGGAAATCTTTTCGGCTTTTCAACAACTTACCACCGTTATAATACAGAAGAGATCGGTTCGGAAGAATTCATGGATCTCCTGGAATCACAAGGATGCAGGTTTGGATGGTATTTTACGTACATCCCGATCGGCCGGGATGCCCATCCGGATTATATCGTTACTCCCTTGCAAAGGAAGCTAATGTATGAAAAAGTACGTGAATTCAGAAGGAAAAGGCCTTTGTTTCTCCTTGACTTCTGGAATGATGCGGAATACATTGACGGATGTGTGGCCGGAGGACGCTATTATTGCCATATTAATGCAAAAGGAGATGCCGAACCCTGTGCATTTATTCACTATTCCAATGCTAATATCCGGGAAATGAACCTTCTCGACATTCTTAACACTCCGCTCTTTCAGCAATACAGGAAAAACCAGCCTTTTAATAAAAATATGCTCCGCCCCTGCCCCTGCCTGGATAATCCTCATTATCTGGTTCAGATGGTAAATGAATCCGGAGCATTTTCAACACAAGATCACGGTGGCGAAAAACCGGAAGCCCTGGCCCGGAAATGTCTTCAGCATGCAGAAGGATGGGGACCCGTCGCTGATGAATTGTGGGACAGAAAAGGAACAAATTAATCAGATCTGATGAAAGCGGTTACCTATTTTACCCTGGCCTTCATTCTTTTCTTTCCGCTCCGGTCGGTAGCTGCCTATGAGATCACCCCTGGATGCGAAAAAGCACTTGAGCAAATCCTCAACCTTCAGACTGTTTCTGCCCGTGCAACATTGAAAGAAGAATCCATTCTTGACAAGGATAACCATTATATTATTTTCCTTGAAAACTATGCAGATATCATCGAGTTACTTGCCAACGGGAATAAAGCAAAATACCAGAAATTCCTGATTCGTTTAGATGACCGGCTCAATGCCATGGAAGAAGAAAATCCCCTGTCTCCCTATTACCGGGCTATTCGTGCGGAAATGCTTGCACAAGCGGGAATGATTAATATTCTTTTCGGTGACTATCTTTCAGGATTCAGCAAGATCTATTCGGCAAATCATCTTCTCGCAAAAAATTGCGAGATCTTTCCTTCATTCCGGATGAACAATAAGCTGAGCGGCGCCTTTAACATTGCTTTCGATAACATCCCTCCTGTTTTTAAATGGGTAACCCGGTTGATGGGAATGAAAGGGAATACACGGAAAGGATTTGCGCTGATCGAAAATTACAGAGCTTATGTAAAGGGTCATCATGGACTGGAACCAGAAAGCCATGTTTATATAATCTTTGCCTATAAAATCATCTCTGAAGAAGAAAAGGCAATGCATACCATTCAGGCTCAGCGTGATCCGGCATATTCGACTTTATTGTCCGATTATCTTTATGTAAACCTCCTTTATAAAAATGCCCAGGCGGAAGAATCTATCAAGCTCTTATCCATGATGCGGCAAAAAAAGACAGAAGTCCCTTTCATATACATAAACTATCTATATGGGAAAGCCAAGCTGAGCAGGCTGGATGACGATGCCGACAGATATTTCCTTGCTTTCCTGAAAGAATCCGGAGAGATCAATTACAAGAAAGAGATCTGCAATCTATTATCCTGGCATTATCTGATTCACGGTTCAACAGATAAATATATCCAATATCGAAACCGGATCAAGGGACCGGAGGCAGAAGTGACTGACCGGGATCGTGAAGCTCTTGTGGAATCCCAACGAAAATATTCTCCGAATATCAGTCTGTTGAAAACCCGACTTCTTATCTCCGGAGGATATTCAAACCAGGCAGAAGAGACGTTGAAAAAGGTGTCACCTTCTCAACTGGAATCAGCTGCATTCCGGACTGAATATTATCTTCTGTGGGGTGAACTTTATTCAGGCAGGCAGAATTTCCAGAAAGCTTTCGGTTTTTTTGACCTTTCTATACGGCAGGGTGCAGATATTCCGGAACATTATGCCTCAGAAGCCTCTCTTCTGGCAGGATTGCTTGCTTTAAAGATAAACAGACCGGATCTTGCAAAGAGATATTTTAAAATAGCCCTCTCATTGCACAACACAGATAATGTTTACCTGGAAGTCATTCACAAACGTGCAAAACAGGCATTGATAAGATTATCCTGATCAGGATCGTAAATAGGTCTTCTCCAACCGGATTGATATTATCAATAATTATTATATTTTTATTGGTTTTTTTTCATATAAAATATATATATATTTGTATTTAATGAAACGTCATCGTATCGTTCGTAAAATCTGTGATTCCCAGAAAATTCTTAATGACTGCTGTTGCTACACCACAAAAAGCCTGTAAAATCCTCATTATAAGTCAGGAGAGCAAAAAACCTGACAAACTGGATGAAGTAATAAAAAATGCTTTTCCTGATTCTACTTTGTTTTTTGCCACCAGTCTTCAGGATGTCTATCAAATAATCAAAAATCCTGATGCCATTATAATTGACAATACCTTCCCCTTTGAGGAAAAATACGAAATATGTTGCTCATTGAAGAAGGATTATCGGTTTCAGGATATCGCCATTGCTTTTCTGTCTTCGGAAGATGAAAGGGATCTGCAGGAAAAGCTTCTGAAAGCAGGTGCAGATTGCTTTCTCTTCAGTCCACTTTTGACAGCATCGGCTCATGCTCAGGTACAATCGATGATCAAACTCACCTTGGCAAACAGGAAAAACCGGTTCACCCGGGAACAACTTACCGATCTGGTTGCTGATCGTGATATTTTGCTGGAAGAACTGCAAAAAAGCCAGGAAAAATATCACACAATATTTAATAATGCCATTGTGGGGATTTGCCTTTTTGATACCGCGGGGAAAGTTACATTTTACAACAAGCTGATGTCAAAACATATGGGGCAGCCCGGATCCAATTTAACA
>JAUZOW010000039.1 GCA_030706225.1 Bacteroidota bacterium
AAGAAAAGATATGATCCGATATCTAAAACGATTCCGACGAAATTCTATAACTGGACAACCCGCCGTATGTCGGGTATAAAGCTTCATGACTTTAACTGCGGATTGAAAGCTTACCGTAAAGAAGTGGTGAAAAGTATTGAAGTGTACGGCGAAATGCACCGTTATATCCCGGTTATCGCAAAATGGGCCGGATTCAGCAACATCGGTGAAAAGGTCGTTGTCCACCGGAAAAGAAAATACGGGAAAACCAAATATGGCCTCGACCGTTTCTTCAAAGGTTACCTTGACCTGCTGACGATAAATTTCCTGTCACGGTTCGGGAAACGCCCCATGCACCTGTTTGGCCTCCTGGGATCCTTGCTGTTCCTCGCAGGAGTAGTGATTGCTGGTTATCTCGTGTATGCAAAAATCTTCCTCCTGGGTTATAAAATGACCGAAAGACCCTTGTTTTACTTTGGGCTTCTTGCCATGATCCTGGGTACTCAGCTTTTTGTCGCCGGATTTCTGGGTGAACTTATATCCAGAAGTGCATACGACCGGAACCAATATGTTATTGAAAAAAAGCTTCGGCTTCATGAATAATATCTGTTGATGTCTGAAACGAAAAAGGTTGTTCTGATCGGTCCGGCTTATCCTTTACGTGGTGGCCTTGCTTCCTTTAATGAACGCTTGATCCGGGAATATATCCGGAATGGCGCTGATGCCCGGATATATACCTTTTCGCTTCAATATCCTTCATTTCTGTTTCCTGGAAAAACACAATACTCAACTCTTCCTGCGCCTGCGGATTTGCCGATCAAAGTAGCTGTGAATTCCATCAATCCGTTCAACTGGATACGGGTCGGCAAAGAAATCAAAGCTTTACGGCCGGATATTGTTATTGTCAAGTTCTGGCTGCCCTTTATGGCTCCCTGTTTCGGGACAATTTGCCGGATCATCCGGAGAAATCACCATACCCGGATCATTTCAATTCTGGATAATATCATTCCTCACGAAAAAAGACCGGGTGACAGGATTTTTGCCCGATACTGGGTCGACAGCGCAGATGGATTTATTGCTATGTCGAGATCTGTATTGAATGACCTTCAATCCTTTCTCAGGAAAAAGCCGAAACCGAATCAATTCTGTCCTCATCCGCTTTATGACAATTTTGGAGAACCTGTCTTAAAAATCCTTGCCAAAAAGAACCTTGGACTGGATGAATCTTTTAACTATCTTCTGTTCTTTGGCTTCATCCGGGAATACAAAGGATTGGATCTCCTTCTGAAAGCTTTTGCCGATCCGGCTTTGCGCAAGTTCAGGCTGAAACTTCTTGTGGCAGGTGAATTCTATACGGATCCTAAGATTTATACGGATCTGATTGCTCAGCTTGGAATCGGGGAGGATGTCATCCTGAAAACAGATTTTATCCCGGATAATGAAGTGGTCAACTATTTTTGTGCTGCCGATGTGGTCGTTCAACCCTATCGCTCAGCAACTCAAAGCGGCGTTACTCAGATCGCGTATCACTTTAATAAACCTATGATCATTACGGACGTGGGCGGACTGGCTGAATTTGTCCCCGATGGGAAAGTCGGATATGTAGTACCTCCCGATCCGGCAAAGATCAGTGCTGCTATGGAAAGATTTTACAGTGAAGAAAAGGAAAGTGAATTTTCTGCTAATGCTTTCGTCGAGAAAAAAAAATACTCCTGGACGAAAATGTTGGAAGCAATTGAGAACGTGACGCGTGACGCGTGACGCGAAAAAGATATTATTAATAGAAAATGATTTATTATTTCAAATTCAACTACAAGTGTTAATACGCAGTAAAGCACCGTTACGGTTGGGTCTGGCAGGAGGTGGAACAGATGTGGCCCCTTACTCTGAGATCTATGGAGGAACCATATTGAATGCTACCATTACTATGTATGCTTTTGCCACCATTGAACCCCGCTCCGACGGGAAGATAATTCTGAATTCCGTTGATAAAAATGAGGTTTATGAACTTCCTGCATTGAAAATAATGGAAGTGGATGATAAGCTTCAGCTTCATAAGGGAATTTATAACCATATCGTCAGAGATTATGTTGGAAAACCGCTTTCATTCGAGCTTTCCACTTTTGTAGATGCTCCTCCGGGATCCGGTCTGGGAACCTCTTCAACGCTTGTGGTAGCAATTTTAGGCGCTTTTGCAGAATGGCTCCGGCTCCCTCTTGGAGAGTATGATCTTGCCCGGTTAGCCTATGAGATTGAACGTATTGATCTCGGAATGGCAGGCGGCAAGCAGGATCAATATGCCGCTACTTTCGGAGGTGTCAATTTTATGGAGTTTAACCAGGATAAAGTCATCGTCAATCCCTTGCGGATTCACCAGAAATACCTTGATGAATTAGCTCATAATCTTATTTTATATCATACTGAAACCAGTCGTCTTTCCTCAATAATCATTGAACGGCAATCAAAAAATGTTGCCGATAAAAATGAAAAGACCATCGAAGCAATGCATAAGCTGAAAGAACAGGCTGTCATGATGAAGGAAGCCTTGCTTACCGGTGACCTTGACAGGATAGGTGAAATCCTGGATTTTGGCTGGCAATACAAGAAAAATATGGCGAAGGGAATTACCAACCCTTTTATTGATGACATTTATGAAACGGCCATTAAAAACGGAGCTACCGGTGGAAAAATCAGCGGGGCAGGTGGCGGTGGCTTTATGTTTTTCTATTGCCCGAAAAACACCCGTACCAAAGTGATCAAATCTTTGAGTAAATTCGGTGGACAAACGAAAAGGTATGAGTTTACGAATAAAGGGTTGAGTACCTGGACCATATAATAAGTGCGAAGTGTGAAGTATGAAGTGTGAAAATTGTAAATAAAAAATTGTGCAATATGAAGATCATTCAGGCACTGAACAATTCCATTGAAGTAAAGCAGAAAATCGTGGCGGATTCTCATTTGATTGAAGAGATTGGGGATATAGCACAAGCGATGGTGGAAGCGTTTTGTAATGCAAATAAGGTTTACTTCTGTGGAAATGGAGGGAGTGCAGCCGATGCGCAGCATCTTGCCGCTGAATTGTCAGGCAGATTCTATTACGACAGGAATCCTTTGCCGGCAGAGGCTTTGCATGTGAATACCTCTTATCTTACAGCTGTTGCTAATGATTATTCTTATGATGAAGTCTATTCAAGGCTGATCCGGGGTATTGGGAATGAAGGAGATGTTCTGGTCGCGATTTCCACATCGGGAAATTCGACCAATATTATCAGAGCGCTTGAAACTGCTCAAAAAATGGGAATGATTACCGTTGGATTGACCGGTGAAACTGGAGGAAAAATGCGGGGATTATGTGACTTCCTTATCAATGTTCCGTCCACAGATACGCCGAGAATACAGGAAGCACACATCACAGTTGGTCATATCATATGTGAACTGGTTGAATCTACTATGTTCCCGAAATCCTGACCGTATTGGAAGCAATTGTTCTAGCAGGAGGATTGGGGACACGGCTCCGTGGTGTGGTCAATGAATTACCTAAATCAATGGCCGGTATTAACGGCAGGCCCTTTCTGGAATATCTTTTAAATTACCTTTCGGGACAGCAAATCTCCAGGATCATTCTTTCCGTTGGATATAAAAACGAGGCGATCCGGGATTTCTTCGGTGATCATTTCAAATCGATTCCTATTGAATATGCCGTTGAAAAGGAACCTCTGGGTACCGGTGGCGCCATCCGCTATGCTTTCGGACAGGTGGAGGGGGATATGGCTTTTGTACTGAACGGTGATAGCCTTTTCCGGGTCGACCTGAATGCACTGAAGAAGTTTCATATCGGTAACGACAGCACTTTTACCCTGGCTTTACATTACATGAGGGATACTTCACGATATGGCAATGTCAGAGTTAATGTTGAAGGACGGATTACCGGGTTTATGGAAAAATGCCAATCGGAAGGCGGTGGATTGATCAATGGCGGGATTTATCTCATCAATAAAGATTTTTTCCTTAGATACGCTTTGCCGGAGAAGTTCTCGATGGAAAAAGATTGTTTTGAAAAATATTATTCAGAAGAAAGAATCTACGGATATCCATCTGAAGGATATTTCCTGGATATCGGCATTCCGGAAGATTATTTTAAAGCTCAGGATGAATTCAGACAATTTGAAGATTGATAACAGATGGACTTTGTTCCTTGACCGCGATGGTGTAATCAATCGCCGGATTGTGGGAAGTTATGTGACAAAATGGAGTCATTTTGAATTTCTTCCCGGCGTTCTGGATGCATTCAGAATCCTGGCTGGAATTTTCCCCAGAATTTTCGTTGTAAGTAACCAGCAAGGTGTCGGAAAAGGGATTATGACAGATGAAGAAGTAGCTGAGATCCACCGGAAAATGGTGGATGAGATCGCTCAGTCCGGGGGACGGATCGACCGGGTGTATTACTGTCCAAATCTCGAATCCGACCATTCAAAGATGCGCAAACCGGCAAGTGGGATGGCTCTTCTGGCTCAACATGATTTTCCGGAAGTTGACTTTCAGCTTTCCCTTATGGCTGGTGATTCCATCTCGGATATGGAATTCGGAAAAAGACTGAAAATGATTACAGTATCTATTTCTCCTTTTTCTGATATCGTGTTTCATTACAAGGGATTGATCGACCGGGTATATCCGGATCTGTTGACTTTTGCAAAAGATATGGCATCCCAGGTTTCGATCCCCTGAAAATAAATCTTCCAAAACTCTAAAGGGATTATAATGAGTCCGTTAACTATTTTTATAACTTTTTTAGCATATACTGCTCTTTTATTCCTGGTAACCTGGCTAACGGCACGCAGAGCCGGCAACAGGGCTTTTTTTATTGGTAATAAATCTTCCCCCTGGTTCGTCGTAGCCTTCGGAATGATCGGCGCTTCCATGTCGGGCGTTACCTTCATGTCAGTACCTGGATGGGTCGGTGCAACCCAGTTTTCCTATATGATGGTCGTATTCGGTTATATTTTCGGATATGCCGCCATCGCCCTGATATTGATGCCATTGTATTATAAGCTGAATCTGACCTCTATCTACTCTTATCTGGATTCAAGATTCGGTTACTGGTCACATAAAACGGGTGCATTTTATTTTGTTCTTTCCCGCGTGATTGGCGCTTCTTTCCGGATGTTTCTGGTCGTCAATGTCCTTCAGATCTTTGTCTTTGATGCCTGGCATATTCCTTTCTGGCTGACCGTTCTTATATTTATTGTACTGATCCTTCTCTATACTTTCCGGGGAGGAGTTAAAACGATTATATGGACGGATACGATCCAGACGACTTTTATGTTACTGGCTCTGGTATTTTGTATTGTATTTGTTGTTAAAAATCTGGGTACAACATTTCCCGATCTGGCATCAGATGTCTTCCACAGCAAGTACTCCAAAATGATCTTTGCCGACTGGAATGACAGAAGGTTTTTCCTCAAAGAGATACTTAGCGGGGCGTTTATAGCGATAGTCATGACTGGTCTTGACCAGGAGATGATGCAGAAGAACCTGAGCTGCCGCTCTTTGAAAGATGCTCAGAAAAATATGTTCACCTTTACCGGGATCATGGTTTTCGTCAATTTCCTGATTCTTTTCCTGGGTGCGATCCTGTTCATCTATGCTGACCGAATGAAGCTTCAGCTTCCTGCAAGTTCAGATGATGTCTTTCCAACGATTGCTGTCCAATATTTAGGACCTGTTGCCGGCCTTGTATTTATTATCGGGCTCATTTCGGCAGCTTACCCCAGTGCTGACGGAGCGTTAACTGCACTGACGACTGCATTTAGTATTGATTTCCTGGAGATGGATAAAAAGACGAATATCAGTGAACATAAAAAGGAAAGGATACGCTACCTTGTTCACGCTTCTTTTGCTTTTATTTTACTTGGAGTGATCATTCTTTTCCGGGCCATTCACGACCGTGCCGTGATTGATAAGCTTTTCACGATTGCCGGCTATACATACGGGCCGTTGCTGGGTTTGTATTCTTTCGGACTATTTACAAAGTTTGAAGTAAAAGACCGGTGGGTTCCTCTGGTCTGCATTATATCACCGTTAATATGCTATATTCTGAGTTCCTATTCCGAACTCTGGTTCAATGGATATAAATTTGGATTTGAACTGCTGATTGTCAATGGAATTATTACATTTGCAGGGTTATCACTGCTACGAAAAAGGAGGAATGGCATAAGCCAGTAATTTTTCTCTGTGATAGCCTTTCACTATTGATTAAAACAGAGAATATGGAAAATATCCGGTTCAAGGCTCTTCATATGGCTATGGCCAGGCCAGAAAGGGAAGTGCATTTCCCTAAGGAAAAAGCATCTGAATATTTCGGCGAACTGACCTTTAACAAGTCGGCTATGCGTGAGTATCTTACAACGGAAGCATTCAATCAGGTAATGAATTCCATTGAAAAAGGGGAGAAGATTGACCGGAAAATAGCTGACCAGGTTGCTGCAGGTTTAAAAGCCTGGGCTATAAAAAACGGAGCTACACATTATACTCACTGGTTTTTGCCTTTGACCGGATTGACTGCAGAAAAGCACGATGCCTTTGTGGATCCTATCGAAGGAGGAATAGGCATTGAGAATTTCAGAGGCAGTGAGCTTACCCAGCAGGAACCCGATGCCTCCAGTTTTCCAAGCGGGGGAATCCGCAGCACATTTGAAGCAAGAGGTTATACAGCATGGGATCCGACATCTCCGGCATTTATTATGGATAAAACCCTGTGCATCCCGACAGTGTTTGTTTCCTATACCGGGGAAGCGCTGGATTACAAAACACCTTTACTGAAAGCCCTTTACGATATTGATAAAGCGGCAGTAGATGTTTGCCAGCTTTTTGATAAAAGCGTAACCAAAGTTTTCGGAACTCTGGGCTGGGAGCAGGAGTATTTCCTGGTTGATTCGGCTTTGTTTATCGCCCGGCCCGACCTGGTCCTGACCGGCAGAACATTGTTTGGCCATGCATCTGCAAAAGATCAGCAGCTTGAAGATCATTATTTTGGAACAATCCCTCCAAGAGTCATCCATTTTATGCAGGAATTTGAACTCGAAGCCCACAGGCTGGGAATACCTGTCAAGACCCGTCATAATGAAGTGGCTCCGAATCAGTTTGAATGTGCTCCGGTTTATGAAGAGGTTAACCTGAGTATTGATCATAACCAGCTTCTCATGGACCTGATGGATAAAGTGGCCAAACGCCATGATTTTACGGTGCTTCTTCATGAAAAACCATACAATCACGTAAACGGATCAGGAAAACATAACAACTGGTCGTTGATGACCAATACACATGAAAATCTGCTGACTCCGGGGAAAACAGACACATCCCGACTGAGGTTTATTACTTTCCTGGTTAATACGATCAAAGCCGTTTATGAACATGGCGATCTCCTGAGAGCAATGATCGCTTCTCCGGCAAATGACCACCGTCTGGGAGCTAATGAAGCGCCCCCCGCTATCATTTCAGTGTTTATCGGGGAACAACTTACAGAGCTTTTAAATACCATAGAGAAAAGCAAAACCGCAGTAAAGCTGGATTCTCATAAACATTCCGATCTTCTTAAGAATCTTCCGAAAATTCCTGAGATACTGCTGGATAATACCGATCGTAACCGGACTTCACCCTTTGCTTTCACCGGAAACAAATTTGAATTCCGTGCGGTAGGATCAAGCCAGAGTTGCGCTCCCGCGATGATCACTCTCAATCTGATTGTTGCAGATCAACTTAAAAAGTTTAAAAAAGATGTGGACGCTCTCCTGGTGAAAGATGTAAAAAAAGAGGAAGCGATCCTTCAGGTTATTAGGAAATATATCCGTGAGTCAAAAAATATCTTGTTTGAAGGCAATAATTACAGCGAAGAATGGGTAAAGGAAGCGGCCCGGCGTGGGTTGAATAACTTCATATCAACTCCTTCCGCTGTGAAGGCAATGGTTTCGAAAAAGACGATCGATCTTTTTGAAAGAAATAATATTTTCACGGAGAGAGAATTACATGCCCGTCATGAAATCCGGCTCGAGAATTATACCAAAAAGATCCAGATCGAATCCAGAGTTCTTGGGGATCTCGCTTCAAACCATATCATTCCCATAGCTATAAAATATCAGAACACTTTGATTGAGAATGTTAAGGGATTGAAACAGGTACTGGATCTGAAGACTTATGGCAAACTTTCACAGAACCAGATGGATATGATTACAGAGATCTCCGAGCATGTTTCCAAGATTAAAACTTTCGTAAATGAAATGATAGAAGCACGCAAGGTGGCAAACAAAATTACGGATACCGAAAAAAAAGCCTTTGCATACTGTGACACAGTATTTCCGTATTTTGAAAAGATCCGTTATCATACCGATAAACTGGAGTTGCTCGTGGATGATGAAGTTTGGCCCCTCCCAAAATACCGTGAATTACTCTTTATTCGCTAAATTAGCGGCAGATTTTTAAATATTGTAAAATGCGTAAACTTCTTCTGCTTTCTTTATTCATAATTCCGGTGCTGTTTTCAGGCCGGTCTTATGCACAGATCAATGTATTTCATATCGATAAAGATGTTCAACCCACATCGAGGGATGGTGTTTTTTATGCACTTCCAAGGACGGTCGTGAGGATAGATGTAACGATTGACAAAGTTGAAAATTACAAAGGACCGTACTCGGAATTTGCCCTGAAATACCTTGGATTAAAGAATATTATTGAAGCAAATTCAGTAGAGTATAAGGTTACCGGAATTCAGGTAACTACTTCAGCTCAGCCTGATCCCGATCAGTATTATTTTGTGGAAGTAGGAAAGAAGCTTTCTAAAAATGAAAAAGCAGGATTACTGAGTCTTAATGAATCCGGACTTCTTCTGGGAACTATGCCTTCCAAATGGGATACCTTACCCCTGGCTGGAAAGGCTGTTTTCCAAACGCCCGTTACTGAAATTTCTGAAAAAGATATTTTCCCTGAAATATTCAAATATTCGGCAGATATCAGCTTTTTTGAAAAGATCGATACGATCATCCGGAAAGTGAATATTGATACGATGACACTTGAACGGCAGTATTACAAGCGTACGGTTATTGAAAAATCCCCGGAACAAAAAGCCAAGGAAGCCGCCGATTTTATCCAAAAGATCAAGGACAGCCGGTTTAACCTTATCAGTGGTATGCAGGAAGTCAATTATAATAAAGAAACCCTTGAATACCTGGATGCTCAGCTGAAAACCATGGAAAAAGAGTACATGAAGCTTTTTACCGGCATCAGCATTCACAAGGCCAGCACGTTTACTTATCTGTATACACCCAATCCAAACCAGGTCAATACGGAAGTTCCCATATTTAAATTTTCAAAATCAAAAGGTTTCCGGGAATTGGATGATCCGTCAGGGAAAGTGGTAACCATAAAAGTCCAGCGTTCAGGAACGACAGGAATGGTTTCCGATTATCTGAACAAAGTAAATTCCAGGAAGTCCACTCATGGATTTTATTATCGTATTCCTGAATTAGCCAGGGTTACAGTAAGAGTCGATTCTGATATCCAGGATGAAACCCAATGTCTCGTAAATCAGTTGGGAATTGTCTCATTCCTGCCTCCCGACAAATGGAAAGTGAAATTCTATGATGAAACCGGAGGAATACGGAATATCATCATTGAATAGTCCGGCTGATCGAAGTAAGCTTACAATGCTTTTCTTATTCTGACCAGCTTTTCAAGAAGGTCTTCCAGAAGATCCAGTCTCAGCATATTGGCGCCATCTGATTTTGCTATGGATGGATTTGGATGAGTTTCCAGGAAAATTCCATCTGCTCCGGCAGCAATACTGGCTTTTCCGATGGTTTCGATCAGCTCGGGTCGTCCGCCTGTAATGCCTGAAGTCTGGTTAGGCTGTTGAAGGGAATGGGTGATATCAACGATCACCGGGACATTGAACTTTTGCATATCCGGAATGTTCCTCATGTCAATGATCAGATCCGTATAGCCGAAGCTGTTGCCTCTTTCGGTCAGCATAACCTTATCATTTCCTGCATACCTGACTTTATCCACTGCATATTTCATGGAGGAAGCTGAAGCGAATTGACCTTTTTTAATATTGATAACCTTTTCCGTTTTTGCGGCAGCGGTTAAAAGATCTGTTTGCCGGCAAAGGAAAGCCGGGATCTGGAGTACATCGACATATAAAGCGGCTCTTATCGCATCTTCTTCCGTATGAATATCGGTGAGCGTAGGAATATCAAGCATATTTCCGACATTCCGTATCGCTTCCAGTGCTTTGATATCCCCGATTCCTGTAAAGGAATCCACCCGCGAACGGTTTGCTTTCTTATAAGATGCCTTGAAAATAAAAGGGATCTGGAGCTTATCCGTTATGTCTTTAATCTTCGAAGCGATCTCTACGACCATTTCCTCATTTTCGACAACACAGGGCCCCGCGATTAGCAGGAAGCTCTTTGTGTTAACGTACTTAAGCTTAGGTATCTGGATATTCATATTCCTTAGTTTTCTGTTATCTGGTCTCTGGTCTCTTTTTCCTCGCGTCACGTGTCACGCGTCACGATCTTCAATATCCATATTTTTTCTTCCACAATGCTTTCAATCTTGCTCTTAATTCTTCTTCTCTTGCATTTTTCTGTGGATTATAAAATTTTCTCCCGGAAATCTTGTCAGGAAGAAATTCCAGTTCTACAAAGTTGTTTTCAAAATCATGGGCATATTTGTAATCTTTATGGTATCCAATGTCTTTCATAAGCTTTGTCGGTGCATTCCGGATAGGAAGAGGAACGGGCAGATCGCCGGTTTCACGAATCGCATTATGGGCATTTTGTATGGCCATATAAGATGCATTGCTTTTTACTGAGCAGGCAAGGTAGATAGCGGTTTGAGAAAGGATCAGGCCGCATTCGGGGTATCCGATCACATTAACGGCCTGGAAACAATTATTGGCAAGCAACAATGCATTCGGATTTGCATTTCCTATATCTTCAGAAGCCAGGATCAGCATTCTCCGGGCGATGAACAAAGGATCTTCGCCGGCTTCCACCATTCTGGCCAGCCAGTAAACCGCGGCGTTCGGATCGCTTCCCCGGATAGATTTGATAAAAGCAGAAATAACATCGTAATGCATATCACCTGTTTTATCATACATTGCAAGGTTCTGCTGGATAATCTGCAAGGTGTTGGTATTATTGATCAAAATCTTGTTTCCCTGCTTTTGCTCAACAGAGACGATCAGTTCCAGCGCATTAAGCAGCTTTCGTGCATCACCTCCGGAAATGCGAAGAATGGCATCCGTTTCCACCAATTGGATCGAAATATTAAGATTTTTTTCCAGGTACTCTTTCCCCGATTGAAGAAGTTTGAGCAGGTGCTTCTCTTCCAGCGGCTTCAATATATAGATCTGGCAACGGGAAAGGAGAGGGGAGATTACTTCGAATGAAGGATTTTCGGTAGTAGCGCCGATAAAGGTCACGATACCTTTTTCAACAGCACCCAGCAAAGCATCCTGCTGGGATTTACTGAAACGGTGGATTTCATCAATGAACAGAAAAGGACTGTCACTGCTTTTCTTTGCTAAAGCAATGACTTCACGTACTTCTTTAACTCCGGAATTAACGGCGCTTAGCGTATAAAAAGGCTTTTGAAGCTGCTGGGAAATAATATATGCCAGTGTTGTTTTTCCAACACCCGGAGGTCCCCAAAGGATCATGGAGGGAATTTCACCTGAATGAATAGCTTTGTTCAGGATAGCTCCTTCCCCGACCAGGTGTTCTTGCCCGATATAGTCCTCAAGCCGGGTGGGCCGAAGTTGTTCTGCCAGAGGAATTGTCATATCCAATCTGTCTTTTCCACAGTAAAAGTACAATAATCCAGCGATTGTTCTGAAATATGTTAAATTTTAATATAATGATAATCAGATATATATGTGAAATGTTAAAAAATGTTAAAAAAAATGGTTTGAAAATTTGGCAAGTAAAAAAGGAAGGGCTACCTTTGTTGTGAACTTAAAATCAATAAACAAATGAAAAAACTGGCAACATTATTAGTAATCGGAGTTGTAGCATTTATGTATTCCTGCGGCCCCAGTGCAAAAGAACTCGAAGAAAAAAGAATTGCTGACTCTATCAGAGTAGCTGATTCCTTAGCAATGGTGCAGGCTGAACAGCAGAGAGTTGCTGATTCAATTGCTAAAGCTCAGGATGAAAAGAAAATTGCTGATAGCATTGCTCATCAGGATTCCATTAAGAAAGGTTTGATTAAAGGCGCAAAGAAACATGCTAAAAAATAATTAGCAAATGGAATCAAAGGAAAAAGCTCCGCAATGACGGGGCTTTTTTTTTAATTTATATTAATTTTGAATGATAAAAGACCCAAATACCCTCTCATCTATGAAAGCAATCAGAACCGGATTTAAACTTTTACTCGCCGTCATTCTTGCAACAGGTTTGAATTCATGCAGTAAAAGTGATAAAAGCATTAATATTTTCTCAGTAGATGATGATATAACGCTGGGAGAGCAGATTGATAAGCAGATCACGTCAGATCCTGCAACTTACCCGATCCTTGATTCGGTACAGTATGCAACGGCTTATAGCCATCTGTACAGAATCCGGAACACGATACTTAAATCCGGACAACTTACGTATGCAAACCGTTTTGCCTGGAAATGCAGAATCATTCATAGTGATACAACAGTCAACGCTTTCTGCGTTTCCGGTGGAAATATCTATGTCTATTCCGGAATCATTAAATTCCTGGATAATGAAGCGGAATTTGCAGGTGTTTTGGCACATGAAATGGCTCACGCTGATCGCCGGCATACAACCGACATGCTTACGGTCAAGTATGGCGTAGACCTTCTTTTAGGGTTACTGCTTGGCAATAATCCGGATAAACTTTCAGAATTAGCGGCCAACCTGGCGGAAGGTTTGGGATCTCTCGCGTACAGCCGTCAGAATGAATATGAAGCTGATAAATATGCAGTTCATTATCTTTATGCAACTTCATATGATGCAGCCAGTTTAGGTGATTTCTTTACTAAGATTAACGGGGAATCTCAGGCTTTGATTTTCCTTAGTACCCATCCATCACCTGCTGACCGGCTTGAAAAAATAAACGCTGAGTTTCAGTTACTGGGTGGCGCTCATGGACAAGTTTACGCTGATCGCTATCAACAATTTAAAGCTTCTCTTCCCTGATTTCCGGACAAAAAAAATCCCTGCATACTTTTCTTGATATGATCCATCAGGTAGATGCAGGGATATTAGACCATTCATTATCCGATTCAGGTTAATTTGAATCGGAAAGTGATACGGTAATGTTGGTTGTAAGCTCCGAAAAGATTTTCGCAGGAAATACAGCCAAGCTGATCTTTTACGTATTCCGCCAGCTCTTCATTATCCGTCTTGATGTTCTTGATCAGAATTTTTCCTTCATCGGAAATGATAAAGGTTACTTCAACGCTCCCCACACCGGACTGTTTCATAATAGCGTCCGGATAACGAACAGATCCCATCAGGGTTTCACGAAGGCACTTAGATGCCGGCTTTGCAGCATAAGAAACCTGAAATGACATGAATGCCAGGAAAAAAGTTAATGCCAGCATTCGAATTACATTTAAAACTTTCATTTTTTTTCTCCTTTTGTTTTTAAATCCAGGATTGACTTTTAAATGGTCTTGCATAAGACTCCCCAAATAATGAATTGTTACAGGGTCATATTAGAAGAAAACGAAATTTATCTTAAAGAACTTGATTTCCAATGATGTCATTTCATCAAATTTTATTAGAAAAAGACAATTACCGATATAATCCGCAAGCGTAGCATTGAACAGAATTGTGAAGGACATTCGAGAGCTTTTCATGGCTTTAATCTCTTTGACTTATAAATTTATTTATATTAATATACTGAAAACAAATCAATTCTGTTAAATGCGAAGATATTCTCGTGAATCGATCCGGAATACCGGTAATCAAGGTCACCCGGAATGAATAACAATTCACCGATAAAATGACGGAACTGGCACTTTTTTAATCCGGTTTTTCCTGATACCTTTGCCCGTAATAAACTCTCTTTTTCAGGAATTTAAAAAAAAAGCTTTATGAAGAAAATCCTTTATTTAACTTTTCTCATGACAATTGTAACGTTTGTGGGTTGTAAAAACGGGAAAAAAGCTGAAAATCCGTTTTTAAGCGAATTCAAAACCCCATATCAGGTTCCTTCATTCGACAAAATCGATACTTCGGATTATCTTCCTGCCTTTATCGAAGGGATGAAACAGCAAAAGGAAGAGATCAACGCCATTATCAACAATCCAGAAGCACCGACTTTTGAGAACACTATCATTCCTTTCGATCGTTCAGGAGTAGTTCTTACCAGGGTTAGCAAGGTTTTCTATAACCTTACGGAAGCCAACACCAGCGACCAATTGCAGGCACTGGCCAGAAAAATTGATCCTATGGTAACTCAGCATGAGGATGAAATTTATATGAATCCTGGCTTGTTCAAGAAGATTAAAGTATTGTTTGAAAAACGTCATCAAATTAATCTCGACAGCCAGCAGGTTCGCGTGATTGAAAAGTATTACCATGATTTTGAAAAGAGAGGTGCAAATCTTCCGGCTGACAAGCAGGAAGAGCTGAAGAAAATCAATTCAGAGTTGTCAACTCTGTCATTGACGTTTGGAGATAATGTTCTGGCTGAAACCAATAAAAATTTCAAGCTTGTCATTGATAATAAGAAAGATCTGGATGGATTGCCAAAGGGAGTTATTGATGCGGCATCTGAAACAGCCAAAGAAATGAAACTTGACGGGAAATGGGTATTTACTCTTGCCAAACCCAGTATGATCCCGTTCCTGCAGTTTGCGAAAAATCGTGCGCTGAGGGAAAAGATCTATCGTGGATATTTTATGAGAGGCGATAACAACAATGCCAACGATAATAAGGTAACTGTTGCTAAAATCGTTAAGCTGCGCTGCCAGAAAGCCAAGCTGCTTGGATATAATTCTTATGCGGCATACGTCATTGATGAAAATATGGCCAAGACACCTGCCCAAGTGAATGAATTCCTTGCAAAATTGTGGTCGGCTTCTCTTCCCGTTGCAAAACAGGAAGTAGCAGAAATGCAGAAGATCATTGACCAGGAAGGCGGGAAGTTTAAACTGGCTCCATGGGATTGGTGGTACTATGCAGAAAAAGTCAGAAAGGCCAAATATGATATGGACGAAAATGAGCTGAAACCATATTTTACACTTGATAATGTCCGTAACGGAATGTTTTTTGTGGCAAGCAAATTGTATGGTGTAACTTTTGCCAAAAGAACCGACCTTCCCGTTTACCAGAAAGATGTTGAAACATATGAAGTGAAGGAATCCAATGGTAAATCCCTTGGAATCATTTACATGGATTATTATCCAAGAGATAATAAAAAAGGAGGTGCGTGGTGTACCGATTTTCAGTCCTCCATTACTCTGGATGGCAAAAAGATAAATGCAATCATGTCGCTGGTATTTAATGTTTCAAAACCTACCGGGAATACACCTGCTTTGTTAAATTGGGATGAAACAACGACTTTATTCCACGAATTTGGCCATTCTCTTCATGGATTGTTCACAGAAGGGAAATATTATCGTACAGCGGGTGTAGTTCCTCAGGATTATGTTGAAATGCCTTCTCAGTTTATGGAAAACTGGGCAAGTGAACCGGATGTTCTGCGCCATTATGCTAAAAATTATAAAACAGGTGAAGTAATTCCTGAAAGATTAATTGAAAAGATTCAGAAAAGCGGACAATTTAACCAGGGATTTGAAACCATTGAGTATCTGGCAGCTTCCATCCTGGATATGGATTACCACGATATTACTACTCCCAAGGAAATCGATGTGGATGCTTTTGAAAAACACTCAATGGATAGCATTCAACTTATCAGCGAAATTCTTCCCAGATACCGTTCTACCTATTTCTCACATATTTTTGACGGGGGATATGCCGCCGGTTATTATGTGTATATCTGGGCTGCTGTGCTGGATGCCGATGCATTCAATGCTTTCAAGATATCTGGCGTGCTTTTCAATCAGGACCTTGCCGCAAAATTCAGGAAATATTGTCTTGCAAAATCAGGGGATGATGAAGGAATGGTTCAATACCGTAAATTCCGCGGACAGGATCCATCCATCGAACCGTTGCTGATGAAACGCGGACTTATTATTGAAAAAGGAAATAAAAAATAATTTGAAAGTATTTTAAGATTTAAAAAAAGGGTGACCCTGTTCGAGTCACCCTTTTCTTTACTATCCCTGAGGATTTATTTAATCAACTCGATCCGTAATTGTTTGGATCCGCTGTTTGATACAACATTAATTAAATAAAGCCCCATTTGAAGTGAAGGTCCGGGTTGCCATTGGAATGTATACAAGGTATTCTTTTCGAATGTAGACCTCGTAATATGTGCAACCTTGATTCCCATCATGTTATAAATATCAATTGTTCCGGAAACCTTTTGATTGGTCCTGACTTCAATAGTCAGATTTTCATCAAATGGATTAGGATAAGCTTTGAGCTGAATTACTTCGTCAGATGTTATATTCGTGATACGAGGCATATTGATAGATGGATTTTGCGCACCTTCTGCATATTTACATTCATCAAATCCCGAGTTTATTGCATCTTCAGCCCCAGAGATTTCACTAAACGACGGAGTACCTTGTGATGGAATATATACATCTCCCAATGCGTCGTTAGCTAATTCAATCAGTGTACCGACAGTAGCCCCTCCATAATTTGCATTCAGGTAATTGATAACATTCTGTTGTGAAATATGCACATAGCTAAATGTATTTGCATCAGCAGGTGAGTTACAATCACCGGATTTATTTGCAACAAGGATGTTGGGACTAAGGACGACACCCCACAGATATGGAGCATTCCTCATATTAATGGCCAGCGTCAGGGATTGTCCAAGGAGAATGTTCTTCACCAGGTTCTTATTAGGCGAATAGCAAATGTAGCTTGTGTTTAGCGCTGCTGCAGGACCACCCGAAGGTAGAACTTCTTCTACGCAGTTTGCGCCGGCTGCACCGTCAGTCGTATAATATGAATGCCCAGAAGCACCTAACGTAATGCCAGTCGGCGTCAACAGTTGGACTAATATGTCATGCTGTAACTGACCACATAATCTTCCACCTGGTTGGCCCCAGCCTCCCATTGTCAGAGCACAGTCTTCATATGCTGGAACACTGGTTACCACTTTTTGACAAGTGATATCGCAGAAAGATCCGTTACTGTAATGAACTCTGAAAGAAAGGTCAAAGGTTGCCGACATATCTGCACAATCTGTCTTGAATTTTATCGACAGAGTGCCATTACCTGAAGTAATCGTCCATGAAGAGGGTTGCTCAATTGTCCAATTTATATTGGTAACCGATGTAACATCCGGCAAGGGTGGAATCGTTGCTACCAACGTATTGTTGATCATTGGACACCATACCGGATATTGATGATTGTTAATGAAATTGACTACATAGGTAATCAGACTGCATTCAAATATTCTCCAGGAATATGTAACCTGGCACTGACTTGGATTATTGCAGGAATCGATTGCTGTCAGAGTGAATGTTTGTATGCGGAAATTACCATCAGAAATGATTTCACCGGCTGAGCAGGTCGGTGTGATCGCTCCGTCGCATTCATCATTTACTGTTACCAGGGCCAAAGCATCTGCACAGGTAGGCGGTGTCGGGTTGCAGCCAAGGTAAGTTGTATCTGAAGGACAGCCTGTAATGACGGGAGGCGTCAGATCTACCTTCCACTTATAGTTTACATTGCAGGTAGCGGAATTAGTGCAGGAATCCTTAGCAGTCAATGTAAAGGTCTGATATCTCCAGCAACCGGTAGAAGAAATCGTACCGGCAGAGCAGGTGGGAGTGATGGCTCCGTCACAAACGTCATTGGCTGTAATCAGGGCCAGGGC
>JAUZOW010000004.1 GCA_030706225.1 Bacteroidota bacterium
GCTGGAGTCATGATGATCCTGACTTCAGCACCTTCCCGGATAAACATCCGGATCAGGTACGGGATTTTATAGGCAGCGATACTGCCTGTAATTCCAATTACGATTCTCTTGCCTTTCAGGATATCCATAGTTGATTAAAAATCCTCAGGCCTTTCTTTATGGGGATTTCTGAAATACAGATCGTCGTTCAGATATTCCTGAATAGCGATCAGTGTGGGCTTGGGAAGATGTTCATAATATTTTGCGATCTCGATTTGTTCACGGTTTTCAAAAACCTCTTCCAGGTTATCCGTTGTTGTTGCAAACTCTGAGATCTTCTGGTTCAATTCTTCTTTCATTTCCAGCGAAATCTGATTCGCCCGTTTTGAAAGGACGGCAACCGTCTCATAAACATTGTTAGTCCCCTTTGTGTAGTCCTCAATGTTTCTGGTAATAGCGACCGGTTCCGTCTTGACTTTCTTGAAATCCATCCTTTATATATTTTACTGTTCTTTTACTTAATTAATTTATTTTGATTCTTTTTGATCGTAGTGTTTTTCCCTGCTGCAATTGAGGCCAGATCCTTGTCAACTTTTTCTTTCAAATCTTTGGCTTCCTGGACAAATTTACTTTTTGGATATTGCGACATGAAATCATTGTATGCCGAAACAGCTTTCAGATCCCTTTCTTTCTTTTTGCTTTCAATACTCTTTTCAGCATACTTGCAGGAAGATTTTAAAATTAAAAAAAGGCTTTCTTCACGGTAATCGGTTTCCGGGTATTCCTTCAGAATGTTGTTAAAAGACACAATGGCTGCCATATAGTCATCCATTCTGAAATAAAGCCTGGCAAGTTTAAAATCCTTTTCGGCCAGCTTGTTCCTGAGCTTATCGATCAGATCATTACAATCCGGGACATGAGAACTAGTCGGATAATTGTTGACAAAAAGCTGAAGATCCTTTATGGCTTCAGTGGAATTGGATTGATCCAGACTGTAATCAGGAGAATCCAGGTATGTGCAGTAAGCGGAAAGATACTGACATTCCTCAGCATTTTTCGTATTGGGAAAATTGGTTGCGTAACGTTTGAAATAGTATGATGCCATTGTATAATCCTTCTGATTATAATAGCAATATGCATAAAGGTAATAAATCCTCTCTGATTTATCTGTTGCCCTGGCTGTACCTATTAACTGATCGAAAAGCTGCAAAGCACGGGAGTAATCCTTGTGCTCATACAATTCTATTGCTTTCTCGTATTTTGCATCTGCATCATTGCTTTTCAGAAGCTTTGAAAACGAGCATGAATTGCAAAAAAAAGCAGTGAAAATCAACAAGATAAAAGAGAGGCTTCTTTTCATGGTGCAAAAGTATAATTTTTCGTTGAATTTACCTAAATTTTTTCTTTGGTTTATCCCATCAATCAAAACTTTAACGTAAACTGTCTCCTGTCAGAAATAAACCTTTTCTCAAAACGGAAATTCTGTCTGAAAATTATGGCAAGCAGAAAAGAATGAATAAAACGGGAGCTTGGAACGCCGGGAAATGAATAATTCATATTTTTGTACAATGATCAAACTTAATAACATTTAACTTAAATCTAATCATCGTGGATCTTTTTGAAAAATTTGTTGCGAATCCAGGTCCGTTAGGTCAATGGGCGGATACGGGATATGGATATTTTTATTTTCCCAAACTGGAAGGACCTATTTCTGACAAGATGGTCTTCAAAGGGAAAAAGTGCATTGTCTGGAGTTTGAATAATTACCTGGGGCTTGCCAATCATCCTGAAGTCAGGAAAGTGGATGAAGAAGCTGCACGCGACTGGGGTCTGGCCTCTCCCATGGGAGCCAGGATGATGTCAGGGCAGACTGTTTACCATGAACAGCTCGAGCATGAGCTGGCAAAGTTTGAGCATAAAGAAGCAGCATATGTACTGAATTATGGCTATATGGGAATGGTTTCTATCATTGATTCCCTGCTTGACCGCCATGATGCAGTAGTGTACGATTCGGAAGCTCATGCCTGTATCCTTGACGGACTCCGGCTACATATGGGGAAACGCTTTGTATACCCTCATAATGATATGGATGCTTTTGAAAAAGAGATGGAACGCGCCAAGAAACTTACCGATCAGACGGGTGGCGGAATCCTTGTTATTACCGAAGGTGTTTACGGAATGGCAGGTGATCAGGGAAAGCTAAAAGAAATCCTTTCTTTTCGTAATAAATATGATTTCCGTCTTCTGGTCGATGATGCCCATGGATTTGGAACCATGGGGAAAACCGGTGCCGGAACTTCGGAAGAACAAGGTGTAATGGATGGTGTTGATCTCTATTTCGGAACCTTTGCAAAAGCTATGGCTGGCATTGGCGCATTTGTAGCAGGTGAAAAACGGGTCATTAAATCCCTTACGTTTAAAATGCGTTCACAGATCTTTGCAAAATCATTGCCCATGCCTATGGTAATTGGCGCTTTGAAAAGGCTGGAACTTATTCAGACACATCCTGAAATCAAAGATAATCTTTGGAAAATCGTTCATGCCATGCAGTCTGGCCTTAAAGCCGAAGGATTCAATATCGGCAATACCAATTCTCCTGTTACTCCTGTCTATTTAGAGGGCGGTATTCCTGAAGCAACCCAGATCATCTATGATATGAGGCAGAATTACGGTGTATTCTGCTCTATGGTTATATATCCGGTCGTTCCCAGAAATGTAATCATGTTGAGAATTATCCCGACAGCCGGACATACACTGGAAGATGTAAAATATACCATCGATTCTTTTGCTGAAATCAGGAAAAACCTGGATGCCGGAAAGTATTCTTCCGGGAAAGTTCCCCAGGTTGCTGATATATTCTGATAAACATTCTGCTGATGAATGCAGGAACCGATCATTTAAAAAGAAACAGCCGGATTTACGTCATCTACAGAAAGATCAGGTTTCTCTTAAAACAAGGTTCCCTTTTCAGAAAAAAACAAAATAGAACCAGGAAACACGCTAAAATGCCATTCCTGGTAAAGTATCTGAAATTCGTTTTCAGCACCAAAGCAAAACGGCATTTTAAGGGAATCCGGGAAGCGGAAAGAATCCGTTTAGCCTCCGGGCCTAAAGGATATGAATCTCTTACCGGAATCCCCTTTTTTATTGCTCCTCCGGATCTTTCATTTCCTCCTGCCCGGATCCCTTTTACCCTGAGGATTTATCGTATGTACCGTATTCTGCGATATCTCTTAATCAGGAAAAGAACTGAACGCAGAAAAAAACAATCTGAAAAACATCAAGCGAAAAAAGAACAAATCCGACGGATATGTTATCATGCACGAAAAGGTACTTTATTCAGAGTTAAAATTTCAAATCCTTTCACTCCCTTTTTGGAATATTTAAAGGAACAGTTTCGTAAAAGCAACCTGCTCATATTGCTGAATTCCACTACCCTTTTCCTTCTGTCTTACTTCTTTGTCTTTACCATAAGACTTTTTACAAAAGCAATTGCCGCAAAAACGCTTGATATTTCTACCATCATTTATTACAAAGATGTCGATTTTCTGATCCGGAGCTCTCAATGGACCGTGGATGCCGTTAAAGTCGTTTATTCTTCCGCTCCCTTTATCTTCTTGATCATCAGTATTATTTCTTTGATCATTTATAAAACTTTTCTTGAAGAAAAATGGATGTCCCGGCTGTTTGTCTTCTGGATCTTTGCGCATTCTTTTATTCAGGTTTTCGGGGATGTAATGATCGGATCCATGGTAAATCAGGGATTCGGCTATGTATTGATGTACTTGTTCCTCGATGATACTGAAAAATTATTCGTTTCCCTTGGATCCTTCGTCTTTATCCTTGTGACCGGGTTTGTTATGGGAAAGAATATGCTCTATACAGGAAATATTTATTATAATTTTCTGCTTCGGAAAAATCGGGGATATTTCGTCGCTTCCCAGTATTTTCTTCCTTTTATCCTTGGAAGTTGCATTATATTTTTACTTAAAGAACCGAAAATATTACCATTCGAAATAGCCGTCGATTCTTCTCTCCTGCTCTTCCTGATACCGGCATTTCTTAGAATGCCCTTTGTTAACGATCTTTACTTTGATGAAAATCCAAGAAAAATCAAAGCCGCTGTTATTCCATTAATTACAGCGGCTTTGATTGCTATATTATTCAGAGTGATCCTTGGCCAGGGAATCCGGATGTAATCCCCTATTCTTTAAGCAATTTTCCTTCCCAGATGTTACCGGCAGCATTCATAAACCGGATCAGGTAAAATCCTTTAGCATAACCCGAAATGTCAAGATTGATAAACGGATATTCAGGGTTTTCAGTGCCTTCCATTGATGTCACTTTATTTCCCAGTACATTAAAAACATCAAGAGAATAACCGGTAGCAACACTTTCCGGTAAAATAATCCGGCACTGGATGCTGGAAGGATTCGGAAGTATATTGAGCTTCCCTGATGTAGTTTTTCCGTTTACTCCGAAATTTAACGGTACAAGCTGAACATTTTGCCGGTTTGTCTGGTATTTGACCGTACTGATCCCGTTAACGAGTTTCGTATTATATCCATCACATGAATAAGTCAAATCATACGTTCCATCAAATATCGGCCGGAAATACCAACCCGAAGGAAGATGTGAATAAACAAAGGAATTGTCCTTATCGTGACCGAAAATAAACACCTTTGCATTTAAGGGTTTTCCTGAAACAGTATCCGTAATCTGCCCGTTGATGCCATATCCTGCTTCTTCAATATAATCCAGAATGGAACGTTTATTATAATTCC
The DNA here is from genome assembly GCA_030706225.1 of Bacteroidota bacterium. Lineage (GTDB taxonomy): Bacteria > Bacteroidota > Bacteroidia > Bacteroidales > FEN-979 > JAUZOW01. Next base: position 4,764 of record JAUZOW010000004.1, read on the forward strand.
AATAATAAATTAATTTATACACCTGACTGGAAGGTAGATTTTTAGTCGATGATATCTCAAGTGTTACTTCACGTCCGAATTTATAATATGTAGTATAGTCCTGGCGGCCGCCATATACACAATACCAGGCATACCCATTGGTAATTCCATTATTTTCATCGGTAAAATAACCGGAAGTGCTGTATTTATGAACCGTGTCTGCATATTCTCTTCCGGTGAATTTCCACCAGTTGTCATCTGCATGAAGCCTTGGCCATGTATCCCACGGATAATTGTAAACTTCTGATCCTCCATGGAAGTTCATAGACATGACAAAATCCGAATCGGCAATAGCCATAAAAGCTATGGTTTCCGGTTGCCAGGCATATCCGTCAGGATGATCCCCTCCGGCCATATTGGGAAAATTCCGGTTCAAATCGACTCCGTTTGCATTATAACGCGTAGAACCGTAAACGGTATTATTTCCTCCATGATAAGTCCCGTCCGGATTGGCAAGAGGGTTGATATAAATCTCAAAATTATCTACCAGATTAGTAATGCGTGGATTCGTGCCATACCCGGAAAGCAGAGAATCAATCATGTGCAGCATCAACACATACCCAACCGTTTCATCTCCATGTATGGAAGATGTCAGCAAAACCCTGGGCTTTCCGCGTGAATAATCAACGCTGTCGCTGATCTTTACCATCAGAAGCTGACGTCCCTGGGTAGTAGTTCCGAAATTGATCAGTTTGCATAAGGAAGGATTATTAGATGCAAAGTCATTCATATATTGCACGTACTGATCATAGGTCGGGTAAAAATTCCAGATAACACCTGAACCCGGAGCTTTAGGGCCGGTCATGATAGCATTATCGCCGGTCATGATTCCCGGATTCGGTAGTCTTGTAACCGAATATCCCAATGCGGAGAATTTCCTGAACTGTTCCGGGGTTGCATATGCAGTGACCACATTCCCTTTGACATTATCAATTGAAATCATCCGGGTTATGGATACAAGTTCGTTTTTGTCCTTTATAGAAAAGCGGAAATAGATCTCGTCTGCACTATATTGTGAATTGCTCATGACGGGGGATATATTCTGAGCGGAAATTGTAAAAGTAAGCCCTAAAAATACTGAAAGGAGAAGGATGAGATGTTTCATTATGCGTTATCTATTTGCTGAATGAGGTTTTTAATAGTGTTATAGATATCGGGTCTGACGGGAACCAGCGGTAACCGTAAGTAATTTTTACAAATCCCCTTGATTTCAAGTGCGGCTTTAATTCCGGCAGGGCTGCCATCGGAAAACAAAGCATTAATCAGATCAATCAGCTTAAAATGGATAAGTCTTGCTTTATCAAAATTCCCTTCCAGTCCCAGGCGGACCATATCACTGAATTCCCTGGGATAAACATTTGCTACAACTGAGATCACCCCATCAGCACCAGCCGAAAGCAAGGGTAGCGTTAATCCATCGTCACCTGAAATTACCAGAAAATCTTTCGGGCGATCTTTCAGAACATGATAAATCTGATCAAAGTTCCCGGAAGCTTCCTTGATTCCAATAATATTCTTTACATCATTTGCCAGTCGAAGCGTTGTCGTTGCTGCAATATTGCTGCCTGTCCTGCCGGGCACGGTGTACAGGATCACCGGCTTTGGACTGGCTTCTCCAATCGTTTTAAAATGCTGGTAAATGCCTTCCTGCTGAGGCTTATTATAATACGGGCATACTGAAAGTATAGCATCCACGCCATTCAGTGGCATGCCATGAATGGAAAGTATGACTTCAGTAGTATTGTTTCCCCCGATACCCAGAACCAGAGGGACTCTTCCGTTGATCTTTGAAACTGCATATTCGCAGAAAGTCTTTTTTTCCTGTTTGGAAATCGTTGGAGATTCGCCAGTCGTAGCCATCAGGACAATATAATCTGCCCCATTGCCGATCACATGTTCAAGAAGTTTATCAAAGGACCGGAAATCAATAGCTCCGGCTTTTGTGAAAGGCGTAACAATAGCCACACCTGTTCCCCTAAGCGTTGACAGAAGGTTCTGCATTTTTATTGATTACAGTTAAATAGTAGATGATTTGCTTTATAAATTCATCAAGAGTAGCGGCAGGATTCAGGTTAATCATAAAATCATAGCAGCAGGTATTCTCTTCGGTGAATCTACCCACTCTGCACTGAGCGCGTGAATGACCTGCCACGTATTGGACAGGGATCATTTCTTTCAGTGACAGATCAATCAGAAGATCGAATTCTGTTTCCGTGAAATCCTTTACTCTTTTTTGTACAGGTACATTGAACCAGGTCACATCCTTTCTGGAAAAAAAATCATAGGAAAGCTTGGGAAGAAATCTTCCGATCAGGTCTTTATTCCTGACAAATCCAAGTGCTTTTACTTCCTTATGCTGGCGTTGAAGCTCCGTCACAAAACCGGACACAGTATCATAATCAAGAGTATCATTCAGAACATAGATGATACCAATACGCCTGGCATCTGCCAGATTGATCATGGCTCTTTTCCGGTTAACTTTTACAAGACTTTTCCGTAACCGGGATTTACTGATGATACTGCGAAGATTTCTTATCATAATGAAAAAAGTAATGCAAAGGTAATAGGAATCCCATTACATAATACCCTGAAATGGCGGTATTTTTCAAACTTTAAAATGTTAAAAAGCGTTAATGGCTCCATGGGATTTTGTAACTTTGTGATCTGTTATGATTGTCGTAAAGATTAAAATTTTGCTGTTTTGATTATAACTTTTCTGGGTACCGGAACTTCCCAGGGTGTTCCGGTTGTTGCCTGTACATGTCCTGTTTGCCGTTCCACGGATCCACGAGATAAACGTTTACGTTCCTCCCTGCTGGTTGAAACCGATGGCAAAAGAATAGTTATCGATTGTGGAATGGATTTCCGTCAGCAAATGCTCCGCGAAGATATCCGCTCTATGGATGCCATTCTGATTACCCATGGACATAAAGACCACCTCGGGGGGCTCGATGATGTCAGAGCTTTCAATTATATCCTTAAAAGGCCTGCCGATGTTTACGCCAACCGGGAAACTCAGCGCTCCATAAAAAAAGAATTTGCCTATGCTTTTTCAGAAGACAGGTATCCTGGTGTTCCTGAAATCAACCTTCATACAATCAATCTGAAACCTTTCACAGTTGACGGTATTAATGTAATCCCCATTAAAGCCAGGCATTATAACGAACATTTTGTTTATGGTTTCCGTATCGGGGATTTTACTTATATCACGGATGCTGTCGAGATTGCACCCCGGGAACTGAACAAAGCAAGGGGTTCCAGAGTTGTGGTCATCAATGCTCTGCGGAAACAGGTCCATTATTCTCATTTTAACCTCGATCAGGCTGTTGCTATACTGAAAGACCTTCATCCTGAGAAGGGATTTATAACCCACATCAGCCACCAGATGGGAATGTACAATGAGGTTAACCCTGAGTTGCCTGATTTTATTAATCTTGCCTGGGACGGGTTAAAAGTTGAATTTTGATTAATATTTTCTGACTTTTCTCAGATCCAGCAGATTCATCGGATCGCATTCCATTCCAACAATATTGCTTTGAACAAAGCGTAACACCTGATCGTAATACAGAATTACTACCGGCGCTTCTTCCATGATCAGGCTGTCCATTTTATGATAACAGGTTTGGCGAAGGGTGTCATTGACTGCAGCCATGGAGATATCGTAAAGTTTATCGAATTTCGGGTTAGAAAAACGGGTGTAATTCGGGCCATTCGGGCAGAAATTACGGGTACTGAACAGTGAAAGATAATTTTCAGCATCCGGATAATCTGCAATCCATGAAGCACGGAAAAACGGAAGTTTAGCCTGTGCTTTCATCTCCTTGACGGCTGCCGGTGGTGAAACTTCAATCTTCATTTGGATACCTTCCTCTCCCAGCCTGTTCTGCAAGTATTTGCAGATATCAAGATAATCGGATGTTGTGGTTAATGTTATCGGCGGCATCCCTTTTCCGTCAGGATAACCTGCTTCTGCCAATAGTTTTCTGGCTTTTTCCGGATTATAATCATAACCTGCAGATGTGCTGTCGTATGGAGGTAATCCTCTCGGGATAATCCCGTTAATTCCAGGAAAGCCTATATTATTCCTTAAAAACCGGATCATTTTACGGCGATCGAATGCATAATTGATAGCCTGACGGATTTTCTTTAATCTGAGTGGGCTGGTATTAACTTCGGAAAGGGATGTATCCATAAGAATTCCAAGGTATTCCGTATTCAGGTATGGCTTTGTGATCATATGAAACCTGCCGCTGTAACGTGGTTTCAGTTTCCCATCCGGAGTCAGGAGTTCATCTTTATAGGTTGGATCGATCCCCGACATGAAATCCAGGCGTCCCTTTAAAAATTCCAGAAACGCCGATTGCTTATCCGACAAAAAAGTAATGGCAACCCCATCAAGAAAAGGCAGCCTTTTTCCGTAATATGTTTCAAAATATCGGGTATTCTTCACCAAAACCAGCTTGATCCCTTCCTTCCACAATTTGAATTTAAAAGGCCCCGTACCTACGGGATGCTTACGGAAATCCTGACCATACTCTGCAACCGCTTCCATGGGGACAACCGAACAATAGACAGTGCTCAGAAGTCCGAGAAAAGGCGGAAAAGCCTGGTTTAAGCGGATAATAAAAGTTGAATCATCAGATGCATCAAAGGCATACCTTCCCTTTTCCTGACTCACATAATTAAAGATCCAGAGTCCCGGTGATGCTACCCTGGGATTTGTAATCCTGTTAAAACTGAAGACGAAATCATGCGCATTGACCCGTCTCCCTCTTCCTCCCGGAAAAACCAAATCATCATGAAAAAATACATCCTTCCTTAAATGAAATGTGTACTTCATCCCATCGGGAGAGATTTCCCATGATTTGGCAATGGCAGGACAGATATTCAGCCGGGTATCGAGCTGAACCAGCCCGTTGAAGAGCTGATGAACTGCCCATATATTGGCCTGATCACGTGCAAAAGCCGGATCCAGTGAAGAAATCCCTGCTGCTTCATTGTACCGGAATACCTTTCCGGATTCATCCGTATACTGTTCTCTGCAGGAAGTATGAATCAGTAACAATGCAGGAAAAAAAAGAAAAAGTACAATCCAGTGGAAATATTTCATCAGTCGGGAAAGAGTTTCGGTTTTATCATTGCAAATGTATTTATTTTTCACTGTAAGATGACTTTAACTCACAATGGTATTTTCGTTAACTTTGCTTTAATAAAAAGGTATTGGCCCATGAAAAGATTTATACTTGTTCTTTCTGCGTTTATTTTGTTCTGCTTTACAGTTCAATCGCAGGATTTATCAACTATGAGCGGTGCTTATTATTGCTCCATGAAAAAGACTTCTATGCATCATCTTCCTTTTAAAATACCTGATACCGTTGGACTTGCCCCACATTCCTTTGATGTACTGGATTATTCGATGCATATTAATCTCTATTCATGCTTCTTTTATCCATACTCAAAAACATATCAGGCTAAAGTGACCATCACTTTCAAAGCCGATTCTGCCATCAATAAAATTAAGCTGAATGCCCATTCCAGTCTGCAGATCGATTCGGTACGACTGGCTGGTGTTTCCTTCACCCATGCTCAGGATACCCTCACAATCCATCTTGACCGCACTTATAATGCCGGAGAAACCGCCCAGATCAGAATTTCCTATCAGCACCTGGATGTTGCCGACGGAGCATTTTATACCGGTAGTGGAATGGTATTTACTGATTGTGAGCCGGAAGGAGCCCGCTGCTGGTTTCCCTGTTATGATCATCCTTCTGATAAGGCTACCTTTGAAGTATATGCAAAAGTACCATCCACCGCGTACCTGGGTTCAAATGGAGTCCTCGTTGATTCCACTTTTGCGGGTGATACACTGACATATCACTGGAAAATTTCCCAGAATGTTGCAACTTATCTTATTGTTCTGGCCGGTAAACTGAATTATAAACTGGATATCGTATACTGGCATAAATTAAGCAACCCGTCTGATAGTGTCCCAATGCGGTTTTATTATAATGACGGAGAAAATCCTTCCAGCATGGAATCCATGATCCTTCCCCTGACCGATTATTACTCCACCAAATTTTGTGAGCATCCTTATGATAAAAACGGATTTGCAGCACTGAACAGTCAGTTCCAATGGGGAGGTATGGAAAACGAAACATTGACAACCATTTGCCAGGGATGCTGGTCAAGCGAGCTGGTGGCTCATGAATTTGCCCATCAATGGTTTGGAGATTTGATCACCTGCGCAACCTGGGCTGACGTATGGCTGAATGAAGGATTTGCAACCTGGTGCGAAACCAACTGGAATGAGCATAATTACGGACATGATTATTATATGAGTGAACTAGAAAATTATGCGAACACCTATTTCACCAATAACCCGGGATGGGCAATTTCTGTTCCCGACTGGGCAATTCATACTCCGGATCCTCAGGCAGTCCTTTTCAATTATACCATTACTTATTGCAAAGGCGCTTGTGCGCTGCACCAACTTCGCTACGTTCTCGGTGACAGCCTTTTCTTCTCGGTATTAAATAACTATACCCACGATACAAACTTCAGGTTCCATTCAGCAACCATCCGTGATTTTAATAATAAAGTCAATGAGGTTACAGGACAAAATTATGACTGGTATTTTAATGACTGGCTTTATCAACCGGATCATCCTATCTATCAAAATACATATAATTTTGAAAATTTGGGTAACGGACAATGGAAAGTCAATTTCTTTACTTCTCAGGTTAGCCAGAATTTTTTCAGGATGCTCCTGGATTTTAAAATAATGTTCAAAGACGGATCCGATACTTCTTTCCGGGCTATGAATACGGATAACTATCAGGGTTTTAGCTGGATTTTCGACAAAGAACCCATGATCTTCAGATTTGATCAGGGAGATGACATTCTCTTAAAGAAGAGTACAACAATTCTTGGTATTCCCGAGCATAATAAAACAGCAAACGGATTGTTCCTTTCCCGGAATTATCCAAATCCTGCTTCATCCTCCACAAAGATCTCATTTGAGATTCCTCAGTCGGCATATGTAAACCTGGATCTGCTGGATATAACCGGGAGTAAAGTAAGAACTATTCTCAACGAATATCGCCTGTCAGGGAAGAATTCCGTTACGGTTGATTGCTCTTCACTGGCATCCGGAATATATTTTTACCGGTTAACCTCGGGAGGTCAATCACTTACTGAAAAGATGATCGTATCAAAATGAAACACCCGTTTTTTCTTTTTCTTTTTCTGCTTTTTGTTTTTCCATACGGAAAAGATGCAGACGCATTCAGGACTTTGCCGGCTGATACTGCTCATTTTTACATGTCACACTCGTTCGATGTCACGAAATATCAGCTTAATCTTGATATCTATTCCTGCTTTTCAAGTCCCTACCCTAAAAATTTCAGCGGATCTGAAATAGTTACATTTAAGGTTGATTCAACCCTCAGCAACATCCGGCTGAATGCAGTAAACGGTTCAATTCTGATCGATTCTGTTGGATTAGCAGGCGTTTCATTTACGCATGTTTCCGATACTCTGAATATCCTGCTGAATCATACATACTACCCCGGCCAGATGGTATCTGTTAAAATCTATTACAAGCATCAGAATGTCGTAGATCATGCATTTTACGCCGGTTCTGGCTTCGTTTTCACGGATACTCCACCGGAAGGAGCACGAAAGTGGTTCCCTTGCTGGGACAGACCGTCGGATAAGGCATTTACAGAGATAACTGTAAAAGTCCCGGCAGCAGCACGTCTTGGCTCTAACGGGATATTGGCTGATTCTACGCTTACCGGTGATACTCTCTATTATCATTGGGTAAATAACCAACCTGTGGCCACCTATCTGGTAACTCTTTCTGCAAAAATGAATTACTTGATTTCTAAAATGGTATACAATATCCCCGGAAATGTTCCAGATAGTATCCCTGCTGTGTTTTACTACAATCCGGGCAATAATCTTTCCAATATCCGGAACCTGATTCCTGTAGTGACTGATTTTTTTTCTCAAAAATTCGGAAATTATCCCTTCCGGAAAATCGGTTTTGCTGTTCTGAACTCATTATTTCCATGGGGTGGTATGGAAAACCAGACCATGATAAACCTGATGCCTTCCGGCTTTTCTGATTCTCAGGTCATTGTTCATGAACATTCCCATCAATGGTTTGGTGACCTGATCACTTGCGGTACATGGGCTGATGTTTGGCTGAATGAAGGTTTTGCCACATTCTGCGAGGCTCTTTGGACGGAGCAATCGATCAGTTATGAAGCTTACAAAAACGAATTGGCCTTAAAAGCAAATGAATATCTTAATGAAAATCCGGGATGGCCGCTGTACCACCCGGAATGGGCAATTCAGACACCTTCTTCAAACCAATTGTACAATGTCCCTATTACCTATGATAAAGGAGCCTGTGTTCTTCATCAGCTCCGGTATGTTATTGGAGATTCTCTGTTTTTCGAAGTGATGCATGCATATGCCACCGATACGAACCTGACTTATAAAAATGCCGTTACTTCCGATTTTGTCAATAAAGTCATTGATTTGACCGGTCAGGATCTGAACTGGTTCTTCCGGGAATGGGTATATGAACCCAATCATCCTGTTTATTATAATGTTTGGGAAATCCTTGAACCGGGAAACGGGAAATTCGTACTTTCTTTTTCCCTCGAACAAACTCAGACGAATACTGTGTTCTTCAAGATGCCTGTTGTTCTGAAAGTCGAATTTGAAGATGGGTCCGACACCTTGGTTAAAACCATGAATGATACGAATCCACAGGTTTTTGAATGGGCTTTTGCAAAACGCCCGGTAAATGTCATATTTGATCCTTACCGTGATATACTTCTAAAGAAAAATACAACAATTGCCGGCATCAAATCTCCAAAAGGTGTTTCTGAATTTAAATTGTTCGCTGCCCAGCCTAATCCCTTCAGGGAATACACAGATATCCGGTTCAATATTCCTGAACCGTGTTCCGTTTCGATTATCCTGTACGATATTTTCGGGACTCCGGTAAATACGCTTATTGACCGGAAATTTGAAGCCGGTAAGTATAAGTTCCGTATCGACAAAGATTCATTACCGGCTGGTGAATACATTTATAATATGAAAGCCGGAAAATACAATGAAAGCCGGAAAATTGTACTGATAAAGTAGAGTTAAACGGATAACACCTGGGGATCTTTCACTTTTTCTTTCAGCAATGCGAGCCCATCGATTTCTTTCATTTCTTCAATATAATGAAAAGATAATCCTTTGATATACTCAGGTTTCATTTCCAGAATATCCTTTTCATTATCTTTTGAAAGAATGATATCTGTGATTTCAGCCCGTTTAGCCGCAAGGACCTTTTCCTTGATACCTCCTACCGGGAGTACTTTTCCACGAAGTGTGATCTCACCTGTCATTGCAATCTTTTCCCTGACTTTCCTTTGAGTAAAGGCAGAGGCAAGCGAAGTGAACATCGTTATTCCTGCAGAAGGTCCGTCTTTCGGGGTTGCTCCTTCTGGAACATGGATATGAACATTGATTTTTTCAAAAACATCCGGTGAAACATCAAATAAGGAGGCATGTGCTTTCAAATAAGCTAATGCTATCGAAGCGGATTCCTTCATGACATCGCCAAGATTTCCGGTCAGGGTAAGTTCTCCTTTCCCTTTGCTCAGGCTGACTTCTACGAAAAGAATCTCTCCGCCGACGGATGTCCAGGCAAGACCTGTTACGACACCCGCAATTTCATTGGAAATAGATTTTTCTGCTTTAAAAATAGGAGGTCCAAGAATTTTCTCAAGATCAGCGACAGATAACCGCTTATTGAATTTTTCTTTGGTAACAATAGATCTGGCTTTATTCCGGATTACTTTGGCAATATTCTTTTCCAGCATCCTCACTCCCGCTTCACGGGTATAATCTTCAATGATATGGCTGAGAAGATCTTTTGAAAATACGAGTTGTGTTTTTTTCAACCCGTGTTCTTTCATCTGCTTGGGAACCAGGTGGCGGGTTGCAATTTCCAGCTTTTCTTCTGCCAGGTATCCCGGAAGCTCGATAATCTCCATTCTGTCGCGTAATGCAGGATGAATAGTACTTAGTGTATTGGCTGTAGCTATAAACATGATCCGGGAAAGGTCATATTCCATTTCCAGAAAATTATCGTAAAAAGCGACATTCTGTTCCGGATCCAGCACTTCCAGCATAGCTGCCTGGGGATCACCACTGATGTTCATACCGGCGACTTTATCGATTTCATCCAGAACAAACACAGGGTTCGAAGACTTGACTTTTTTCAGGCTTTGAATGATTCTCCCCGGCATCGCACCAATATAGGTTTTCCTGTGTCCCCTGAGTTCCGATTCATCCCTGAGTCCGCCCAGTGACATACGGGTATATTTCCGGCCAAGAGCTCTTGCGATCGAACGACCCAGAGAGGTTTTTCCTACACCCGGAGGCCCAACCAGGCACAGAATGGGCGATTTAAAATCTTTTTTCAGAGAAATAACGGCCAGATGCTCTATAATTCTTTCCTTTACCTTTTCCAATCCGTAATGGTCTTCATCCAGCACCTTCTGAGCATTTTCAAGGTCAAGGTTATCTTCTGTATATTCTCCCCATGGAAGTTGAACCAGGGTTTCAATGTAATTGATTTGAATAGAATACTCAGCAGCTGCGGGATGCATACGTTGAAGCTTGGCAATCTCGCGTTCAAAAACCTCCCTGACTTCCTTAGTCCATTTCTTTGTTTTAGCCTGTTCCTGCAAGGTGTTTATTTCCTGGGCATTCGAGGTCCCTCCAAGTTCTTCCTGAATAGTTTTCAACTGTTGGTTTAACAGAAAATCACGCTGCTGCTTGTCCAGGTCGATTTTAACTTTATGCTGGATCTGGTTTTTAAGCTCCATCATCTGAAGTTCCCTTGTCAAAAGTCCCAGAACAGTATTGGCTCTTTCAACCAGGTCGATGATTTCCAGAAGTTTCTGCTTTTCCTTAAGATCTATGTTAAGATTGGAGGATACAAAATGAACCAGAAATACAGGACTTTCAATGTTCTTTATTGCAAATGCCGCTTCCGACGGCATATTGGGTGATCTATTAATGATCTGGATTGCCAGATCCCTGACTGAAGAGATCAATGCCTGAAATTCCTTATCATCGGCCGGAACTTTAAAAGGTTTATCGTATCCGGTGATCTTTGCTTTCAGGTAAGGTTCTGTCTGTATCTGTTCATCGATGGTAATCCGGCGTTTTCCCTGAATAATGGCAGTATTACTTCCATCCGGCATTTGAAGAATACGCATGATCAGTGCCACAGTACCAATATGATTGAGATCTTCAAATTCGGGATCTTCCACATTGGGATCTTTCTGTGCCACGACTCCGATGATTCTGTCACCCTTATAGAAATCCTTGATCAGACGGATGGATTTATCACGTCCGACTGTAATAGGGATAACAACACCCGGAAATAAAACGGTGTTTCTTAACGGTAATATTGGAAGAACCTCAGGGATCTTCTCCGTGCTCATCGCCTCCTCATCTTCTGTTGATAAAAGAGGAATGAATTCAGTTTCTGCATCAATAATATCAGAAAGCGAAAGTTTATCGAAATTATTGGGGTTCTCCATGTATGTCAAATTGACAAATTAATAATAATATATCCCCAAATCAAGATATATGCCAAAAATATTGGGAAGGCAAAGATAAAAGATTTTGTACGGATTACAACCACTTGTTTTTCCGTGTCAGGCTGAATACGCCGGAAAGAAGATCTTTTTCGGTTTTCGAAAATACCAGATTTCGACGTTTATATACGATTTCAGCTACTTCAATAGCTTTTTCCAGCGAATAGGATGTAAATCCGCCTGTTCCTCCCCAGGTAAATGAAGGGATGAAATTCCGTTGAAATCCGGCTCCGAAAATATTTGCATTTACCCCGACTACAGTACCGGAATTGAACATGGTATCAATTCCACATTTGGAATGATCGCCCATGATAAGTCCGCAAAACTGAAGCTGGGTATTTATAAAAGTTTGTTTCGGATAGTTCCATAGCCGGATGTCATCATAAGTATTTTTCAGGTTTGATGTATTGGAATCAGCTCCGATATTACACCATTCGGCGATGACAGAATGTCCGAGAAATCCATCATGTGCTTTATTGGAATAACCAAAAATGACAGAACTGTTCACTTCGCCACCAATACGTGAATGAGGTCCAATGGTCACCGGACCGTAAATTTTGGCACCCATTTTGACCTGAGCATGATCACAAAGGGCAAACGGCCCACGGATCATTGCACCTTCCATAATCTCTGAATTCTGTCCGATATAAATCGGGCCATTACTGGTATTCAGGCTTACCCCTTCCACCGTTGCTCCTTTTTCAATGAAAAGTTTGCCATTTCCGATCAATCTGCTGGATTCCGGAAGTTTGGCGCTGCGACGGCCATGGGTAATCAGCTCAAAGTCCTCTGCGATGGCAATATTGTTCTTTGAAAAAATATCGTAGGTATTGCTTATTATCAAGGGGGTATTTTTTACTTCAATCTCATTTCCCCCTTCTGTGGAAGGCTCACCGGGATTATCAAGATCCTTTGCGGATACATGAAAAGCAATAATTGTATCCCCGGAAACTAATATCTGTTCCGGCTCAAGTCCATTAATCTTTTCTATAATCTCATCATTCGGGCAAACACAACCGTTGATAAGAACGTTATTTTCTTCCCTGACAAGGGGAAATTTTTTTGAAAGATAGTCTTCTTCTGTAAGTGTAGAAGTCTTTACTTTCAAATGTTTTTCCCATTTTTCACGAATGGTAAGGATACCGATCCGGATTTCCGCAACAGGGCGCATAAAGGTAAGGGGAAGAAGATTAGCCCTGACCTGGCTTTCATCAAAAAGGATATAATTCATAAGGCTCTGGATTAACTTAATGGTATCGCTTTTTACAATTTAAATTTAACGTAGAATCATCAAATTTATTAGAGTCGAAGAAAAAAAAGCCCCCATCTGTTCAATGGAGGCTCTTGCCATGAAAAAATCTAAATGATTATTTAGAATTCTTTAATTCCAGATGTTTCTGATAACGGCTCTTAAATTTATCAACTCTACCAGCCGTATCAATAAGTTTCATCTTTCCTGTATAGAAAGGATGAGATGTATGGGAAATTTCCAGCTTTACCAGCGGGTATTCAACACCGTCTTCCCAGACAATGGTTTCTTTTGTTTTAACAGTCGATTTTGATACGAATGAATAATCATTCGACATATCTTTGAAAACAACCAGCCTGTAGTCTTTCGGATGAATATCTTTTTTCATTACTAAATGATTGTTTTTATTATTTTAAGGGTGCAAAATTATAACATTTTTTTTGAATAGCAAAGAAAAATCAGGTTCATTTCACTTTTATTGAAAGTAAAAATTCCATTGTATCCATCCCATCGGCATAGTCATTCAATGCAGGATGCTGGGATTGCCCGGGAAGACACCAACGGAAGGGCGCCTTTTCCCTGCTTACAATGCACTGGATATTCTCCTGTAACGATTCAAGCTTGCCGGCCAACACTTTCGGATGATTGTAATATTCATACTGCAAAACGCCAACAGGAGAAGACAACTGCCCTGATTCCGTAAATAAAATGCATCCATTATCTGAAAACGGGATCCCGGCGACCATGAAGACGGAACGCTGGTACTCATAATTATTCCGGTACCTGGTATGGTCAAGAACTTTCTTGAATCTGGAAAGAGCATCCCCGAGAACAGCCATATTATATCCTTCCGGAACAAATACTTTTGAAATGTTCCTGCAACCCATACCAAAATAGGTAAATACATCCTTCCCCAACGCTTCAAGTTCATCGGGAGATTCCTCCCCGGTAAGGATGGCAATACTCTTCCGGTCCTTCCTTATAATATGAGGGTATTTTCCAAAGTAATATTCAAAATATCGGGATGTATTCTGACTTCCTGTTGCGATGATGGCTTCCTGTCCGGTAAGATGGTCGTCGAAGAAAAATATCCGGGATTGAAACACAGGGTATTTATCGGTCATTATCTGAGCAATTTCAGGAAGAAGGGTATCATCCTTATGGGAAAGTTTTCCCAAAAAAATATTACCGGAAGCCAGCACGCACATAAAGTCGTGAAAACCAACCATCGGTATATTTCCGGCCATTACAACACCTATTTTCACAGGGCTATTCTGTAAGTGGTTTTCCAGCCTGTAGGGTTTTAACCATTTTTCCAGCTTTTCACGGGTCAGTTCATCTGCCCATGAATCCAGGGAAAAAAGGATATTCTTTCTTGTAAACCATGGATTTCCGGTTTCTGCTTTCCTGACAGCATTTTCAATCCGTTCTCTCGTTCCATTTCTATCGGGACCTTCAGGATGAATAAAATCCTGAAAAATTGCTCCAAGCCATGAAAAAGCGCTGATAAGATCTTCAGAGGTCATCTGTTAAATTTTCCCCAAAGGTACGGAAAACATAATTTTGAACGATATTTGCCGTTTCAGAAGCATCTGAAAGACTATGATGCAGCGTAAGATCATTTGTATTATTTGTGGAATTTTCATTTCGGGTTCAGTTTTTGCCCGGGAAGATCCGGTCAGGTTGAAGCTGATGGAGGATTCCCTGTACAGAATCATGAAAACTTTGCAAGGAACTCATGATCCGGGCGACCGCATTGATCTGAACCGGCAGTTTGCTGAAACGCTGAATCGTACTCTTTATCTGGAAGGCTCTTTCGATTATCCGTTCGATTCCCTGAAGTTTCTGGCACGTCTCACTTCTCCCGATAAAGAATTCCGTATCTATAACTGGAATCTTCCCGACAGTTCCGGGAAAAACACATATTTTGCTTATATTCAATGGAATGAAAAGAAATACCCTAAAAAACCGCTGCTGATTCTGAAAGATTATTCCGACTCCATCCGGGAGCCGGAGACGGTTTTACTTGACGCCCGCCACTGGTATGGCGTGCTTTACTATAAGATTATTCCGACAGATATTAAAGGGAAAAGAGTTTATACTCTCCTTGGCTGGGATGGCGGCGATCCGGCTGTCACATGCAAGGTTATTGATGTGTTTTCCTTTGACAAACAAGGCGGAGAGATATTCGGATCGGCCATTTTTCACGGTTATGGCGATGATAAGAAAACAAGGATCATTTTTCGCTTTTCCTCTGAATCTTCTATGGCATTGCGGTATCAGGAGCAGTTCATCCCATCTCAGAAGAAATGGAATTCAAAAAAGAAAGAGTTTGAGTATTCTGTAAAGAAGGAATGGGCTATCGTTTTCGACCGGCTGGTACCACTTTATCCGGATATGGACGGTCAATACAGGTTTTATGTGCCTTCCGGAGACGCTTTCGACGGATTTATCCTGTCAAAAGAAGGTTGGAGTTTTGTCTCTGATATTGACGCCAGGAATCATTAATTCTTTCTTTCTTGCTTTTTCAGATTTTTTTTTTAAATTTATCCTTTTAAAAGTACGGCTAAAAAAGTATACCTTTGCGACAAAGAGCATTAATGCTATAAATTGATCATATTCTATTATCAAAATCTATTTTTATCATGAAAAAGCACAATTTTAATCCCGGGCCATCGATTCTGCCTAAAATCGCTATCGAAAATTCCGCTAAAGCCGTTCTTGATTTGGATGGTTGCGGCTTATCACTTCTCGAAGTTTCTCATCGTTCAAAAGAGTTTCAGGCAGTTATTGACGAAGCAGTTGCACTTTTTAAAGAGCTGATGAACATCCCGGCAAATTATCATGTACTTTTCCTTGGCGGCGGTGCAAGTCTTCAATTTTGCATGGTTCCTTACAACCTACTGCAAAAAAAAGCAGCTTACCTGGAAACCGGTTCCTGGGCACACAAAGCAATCAAGGAAGCTCAATTATTTGGTCCTGTTGAAGTAGTTGCATCCTCATCTGACAAAAACTTCAATTATATTCCAAAAAACTTTACCATCCCTACAGATGCTGATTACTTTCATGTAACAACGAACAATACCATTTTTGGATCGGAACTGAGAGTTGATTTGGACAGCCCCGTTCCTCTGGTTGCTGATATGTCATCAGATATTCTGAGCCGTCCGGTTGATGTTTCCAAATATTCTCTGATCTATGGCGGAGCACAGAAAAACCTGGGTCCTGCCGGTGTCACCTTTGTTATCGTGAAAGAAGATGTTCTTGGAAAAGTCACCCGTCCTATTCCTACCATGCTGAACTACAAAACCCATATTAAAGATGGTTCACTGTTCAACACTCCTCCGTGTTTCGCTATTTATACCTGTAAGGAAACTCTGAAATGGCTCAAAGCTCAGGGCGGTGTTAAAGCTATGGAAGAAATGGATATCCGTAAATCAAATCTTCTCTATGATGCTATTGACAACAGCAAAATGTTTGTAGGCACTGTTGAAAAAGAATCCCGTTCACGTATGAACATTTGCTTTGTCATGAAAGAACAATATAAAGACAAAGAAGCTGCATTCCTCGATTTTGCAAAAGGTAAAGGAATGGTCGGTATCAAAGGTCATCGTTCTGTCGGAGGTTTCCGCGCATCATTATATAATGCATTACCTATCGAAAGTGTACAGGCATTGATCGATTGCATGCATGAATTTGAAAAAGCCAATGCATAAAAATTAACATCATGACAAAAGTATTAGTTGCTACAAGCAAGCCTTTTGCACCTGTTGCTGTGCAAGGGATCCGGAAAGTGGTTGAAGAGGCCGGATATGAACTGGTATTGCTTGAAAATTATACTCAACCTGAAGAGTTCCAAAAAGCAGTTGCTGATGTGGATGCTGTGATCATTCGTAGCGACAAAGCCGACAAAGCCGTGATTGATGCCGGTAAAAACCTGAAGATCATTGTCAGAGCCGGTGCTGGTTTCGATAATATTGACCTGCAGGCTGCAACTGCCAAAGGCGTTTGCGCGATGAACACACCTGGTCAGAATTCCAATGCTGTTGCTGAACTTGCTCTCGGTATGATGGTGTTTTATGCCCGTAATTTCTATAACGGAAAATCCGGGACAGAATTAAAAGGCAAACGGCTGGGTATCCATGCTTATGGTAATGTAGGTAAAAATGTTGCCCGCATTGCCAAAGGATTCGGCATGGAAGTCTGGGCATTCGATCCTTTTCTGAAAAAAGAAGAAATCGAAAAAGATGGCGTTAAATGTGCTGCAACAGTGGAAGATCTTTATAAGAACTGCCACTTTGTTTCTTTGCATATTCCTGCCAATAACCAGACTAAATCATCCATAAATTACAGCCTTTTGTCACTTATGCCCGTCCCTGCTGTGTTGGTTAACACAGCCCGTGCAGAAGTGATTCATGAAGCCGACTTGCTGAAACTTTTTGGTGAAAGAAAAGATTTTGCTTATCTTGCTGATGTTGAACCTTCCAATAAAGCCGAATTCGAAGCTCTCTATAAAGGACGGTTCTTCTTTACACCGAAAAAAATGGGCGCTCAAACTGAAGAAGCGAACATCAATGCTGGAATTGCTGCCGCAAACCAGATTGTCAAGTTCCTGAAAACAGGGGATCGCACTTTCCAGGTGAATAAATAATAATTGACTATTTTCAAGATCGTTTTTGAATTCGACTATAAATATTCTCAATTACTTAGTATTCATTTAATTCCTTAATTGCCATGGAAAACGAACAGGAAAGACCAGTGACCTTTTTTAGGTTTGAAGATCTGAGAATTTACCACAAATCTCTTGAATACATTGAATGGGTTTATTCAATGTCAAAGAATTCAAAAGATGATCAATTCGTTCAATTTTTTTTCGAGCGTTTCATTAACTCTGCAACCAATATTGCAACCAATATTGCAGAAGGATCATCGAGAAATAAGAGTCAGTTCATTTATTATTTGAAAATGGCAAAAAGCTCTGTAAGGGAATGCGTGGTTCTTTCTACCATCGCCCAGGATAGAAAGATTCTGAACGCAGACCAGTTTGATCACTCGAAAAACTATCTGATGGAAATGACAAAAATGATTGGCGCCCTTATCGGATCTTTGCAACGCAGCGTAAAAGTCGGTGAACAGCAAAGTGAAGATGAGGACGAAATCGATTAAACTAAACTTTCTACTATGGCTATACTAAAAGCATTCAAAGGCTTGAGACCTCCAAGGGAGATCATTAAAGACCTGGCTTCAAGACCTTATGATGTGCTGAACTCTGAAGAAGCAAGAGAAGAAGCAAAAGGGAATCAATACTCCTTATTACACATCATTAAACCTGAAATAGATCTCCCTCCGGATACCGATGTTCATTCACAACCGGTTTATGAAAAAGCCCGTGATAATTTTAAAAAGTTTATCCAGAATGGATGGCTGATACAAGATTCCAAAGAATATCTGTATATCTATGCCCAGACCATGAACGGAAAAACACAATACGGTATCGTGGGTTGCGCCGGTGTTGAAGATTACATGAACGGGATCATTAAAAAGCACGAACTGACGCGGAAAGACAAAGAAGAAGACCGGATGAAACATGTACGCATTACAGATGCCAACATGGAACCTGTCTTCTTTACCTACCCTGCTGTTCCTGAAATTGACAAAATTGTTGCTGACTTCGTGAAAAACAACGAACCTGAGTACGATTTTACTTCAGTCGACGGAATCGGCCATCATTTCTGGGTAATCCGCGAACAGGATATCATCAGGAAAATCATTTCGCTTTTCGAAAAGATCCCTTATACGTATGTAGCAGATGGTCATCACCGGACTGCTGCCGCTGCATTGGTGGGAAATGAAAAAAAGAAAAATAACCCTCACCATCACGGAGATGAAGAATATAACTTCTTCCTGGCGGTTCATTTTCCGGATAACCAACTTACTATTATTGATTATAACCGGGTCGTAAAAGATCTCAACGGCAATACTTCCGCTGAGTTTCTTGAAAAACTTGGAAAAATCTTTGAAGTAAAGGAAAAAGGAAAAGAAATCTACAAACCGACAACCCTTCACAATTTCAGTCTTTACCTTGAAGGGAAATGGTATTCGCTTACCGCTCATCCGGGTACCTTTGATGATTCCGATCCGATCGGCGTTTTGGATGTAACTATCCTTTCCCGCCTGGTTCTGGATCAGATTCTGAATATCAAAGATCTCCGTACATCCAACCGCATCGATTTCGTCGGTGGAATCCGCGGATTGGGTGAACTGAAGAAACGTGTCGACAGTGGCGAAATGGCGGCTGCCTTTGCATTATACCCTGTTTCCATGAATCAGCTTATTAATATTGCCGATTCCGGAAATATTATGCCTCCAAAAACTACTTGGTTCGAACCTAAACTCAGAAGCGGACTTGTCGTCCATCTACTGAAATAAGTTCTTAAAAAAAAAGCCGGGAAAACTTCACCGGCTTTTTTTTTTCTAATACTCGAGATACTGGGAAAATACCGCCTGCATATATGCTTTGCCTTCCCGGATAATGGAATCCTGAATAGAGGTATTCATCTTGCAGAAATGAAAATAATTCGTCGGAACATCAAATGAGAAAAAGGCATCCGGACGAATCCACCCTCCTCCGTCATCCGAGGCAATATAGGCAAAATCAGGTGTATATGGATTAAAAAGATTTTTACTCCACTGAAACGATTTGGCTGATAGATGAAGCTGGGCGAGCAATGTTGCCGGAATATCATTATGATTCCCCATCTTGCTCCATTTCTTCCCTTTATATTGATCCTTTATGACATTCCCGTAGAAAAGCATCGGAATACGGTGATATTCCTGCGACAACGGATGCCAGTTTCTGTAGGAATTATGACTGTGGTCGGCCACAATAATAAACAATGTATTGTCAAACCACGGTTCCTGCTTTGCTTTTCTGAAATATTCGCCAAGACAATGATCGGTGTAATAAGCAGCATTAATGTACTCATGCTCATTATCTCCCCATTTCAAAGGCTTCGGATAAGGTTGATCCCAGGGAGAATGTGTGCTTACTGTAAATAATGAGGAAAAGAATGGAACAGGTTCTTTATTAAGCTGCTGAAGCTGATAATTCAATGTATACTGATCATGTATGCCTAGTTTTCCACGGGGAAAAGCCGAAGGGAAGTTTTCTCCTTCCGTAATCCGGTCAAATTCATTGAACATCATATATCCTCGCATATTTCCGTAAATAAGCTGACCTCCAAAATAAAACGAAGTATGATAACCTTCTTTTTTCAGAATCTTGACCATACTTGGGAGTTTCATGTATTTATCGGGCTGAACAGTAATCGAGGAAACCTGATGAGCCGGGAAGCCACTGAAAATAGACGCCATCCCCTGTTCCGACCGGCTTCCGGTTGCATATATCTGATCGAACAGAATTCCGTTCTTCTCCAGTTCCTTGAATTCCGGTGTTATTCCCGGTTCTCCGCCGAGATCTTCGATTAAATCGGCCGACCAGCTCTCCATGATTAAGATCACAATATTTGGACGTCGATTTTTCAAAATATTGATCGTGGTATCCTTTCGGGTCCTGTATATATCAGCAACCAGCCTTCGGGCTTCTTCCGGTTTCATGAATACATAAGGATCCTTGTTGAAATTTGCCAGGTTTTCGAATACACTGATATAAAGATTGAAAAAATTATTTACCGAAGCCATATTAAGAATCGTATGGCGGGAATAAAACGATTGGCTCTGATTGATAGGTATTTGCTGAACACCACCCCGCATTCCGATAAACAGTACCGGAAACATCACAACCATGAATACCAGGGAAAACCACCATTTTCGGGGTGATTCGTGAATTTCAGTGTAAAACAGCTTTGTATAGGCAAAGAAACCGGCCAAAAATAAAAAGATCAGTATAACCAGTAATATAAAAAAGGTGGAAGTTCCTGCAGAATTGTAAATTTCACTGGGATGCATGAAATACTTCAAAACCTTATAGGTAAGCTTTGTTTTCCATTCTGAATATATCCCCATCTCCCCGGCTGCAGTCAAAGAATAAAAAAAGATCATGAGACCCGAATAGATCTTATTGATTACATTCAGCCACCGGAAGTTGTAAAAACTTTGAACTAAAAGGATCAGAAAAGGTATGACCAGCAAATAGCAGGCTGTTCCTGCATCAAGCCGGAGGGAATGCCAGAATACTCCGGTAACTTCCGTAAATGGAATATTCTCTGCATTAATGATCTTAAGATAATAAAGGAGAAAAACAAGGCGTGAGAAATCGAAGAACAGGATCCAGAAAACGAATTGTCTTACAAGTGATACAAGGATCTTTTTCATCCTAAAAATATTATTGCAAAATTACATAATCTTAAAAACAGAAAGAAAGCTTTTTTATTGTATCGTTTGCATTACCATTTTTGTATTTTTGTTCCAATCGCAATAGATAATGAATATACGGGAAAAATTGGAGTCCCTTCATCAAGAGATCCCTTCAAATGTCAAGCTAATCGCGGTTTCCAAGACGAAACCTGCGTCAATGATAAAAGAAGCGTTTCAGGCAGGTCAGCGTGCGTTTGGTGAGAACAAGGCAAAGGAAGTACTGGAAAAGCATGTCCTTCTTCCGGAAGAAACAGAATGGCATTTTATAGGGCATCTGCAAACCAATAAAGTAAAGCAGATTGCCCCTTTCATTCATATGATCCAGAGTGTCGACTCTTTTCACCTGCTTAGGGAAATCAACAAGGAAGCCCTGAAAAACAACCGGGTTATCCCATGCCTGCTGGAATTCCATATTGCGACAGAAGAGACGAAGTCTGGTTTTAACCGTCAGGAAGTTACAGAGATGATTTCATCTCAGGAATTTAGTAATATGAAGAATATCCGGATTGCCGGAGTGATGGGAATGGCAACATTTACAGATGATTCCAGTCTGGTTCATAAGGAATTCCGGGATCTTCATGAACATTTCAACTTTTTAAAGTTTTCCTATTTCAAAGACGATCCGTCATTTTGCGAAATATCCATGGGGATGTCGAGCGATTACCCTATTGCCATTGAAGAAGGAAGTACAATGGTCCGTATTGGATCTGCCATTTTTGGAGGAAGATAATTGTAAAAATTTTCTGTAATGAAATCAATGAAAAGCAATTTATTGACAGTACTGATCGTTCTGGTTTGCCTTGTGCCTGCAGCCGGACAAACACCGGTTCCGAAGACTGCATACTTTCATATGAAGGGATCTATCGACAGAACTATTCCGGTAACATTCGATGTTGTAAAGTTGAATGATACCCTTTATTGTGATTTCCTACTGAAAGATCCGACCCTGGCTTTGCAGGTTGAATCGACCGGAGAAATACCTGTGTTCTGTGGTAAAGCAGATGCTACGGGCGCCTTTACACTTCATCGTCCTTTCAAATCCGGAAAACCTTATATTAAAGGAAAACTTGTTAATGGTAATAAGATTACAGGAGTCTGGTATTCTGAAAACGGCAAAAATTACACAGTAGATCTTACCGAAGCCACACCGGCAGGAAGTGCTTCGCTGACTGCAACATATATGAAAGACTCAAAGCCACTGATCGCAAAGCAAAAATCTCCGTCTGCAAAAATCCAGATGGCGCTTATTTTGCCTCAGGAATCCTCTAATATTATTATTTCCGATTCACTGAGAAAGGTGATGGCTGAGAAATTCAGCGAACGGGCTGGAATTCATGAAACTTCGGAAGCTATCCTGGAAAATATCAAACGGGTATTTTTTACCACTTATATATCCAGCAACGAACAGCTTTATAAGACCAACAAAGGCATGAGCTTCCAATGGGAATCTCTGAAATTCATGCATATTCTCCATAATGAATCCAATATTTTTTCCTTCTATATTATCAATTATGCTTTTACCGGCGGAGCTCACGGACTGGAAACCTATGAATCCAGCAATGTGGATCTGCAAACCGGAAAAGAAATCCGGTTCAATCAGATATTCCGGGATGGATCTCAGGATGCGTTGAAAGAACGGCTGACTGCAAAGCTGAAAGCCAATTTTTCTTTAAAACCGGAACAAAAGCTGACAGATAATGGATTTTTTACAGATGAAATCAAGCCGGGAGATCAGTTTTACATTAACGGTCAGGGAATCGGATTTATATATAACCATTACGAAATCGCCCCCTACTCTTCAGGTATCTTCTTTATTTTTCTGAATTGGGATGAAGTACGCGACCTGATCCGTCCGGATTCACATGTTCGTTCTCTGTTTTAGTGAGGAACATGCCAATAGGAAGTATCCAAGGGACGGAATTTTAATTCACCGGAAGCAAAACGGTCTTTTCCGTTAAGATCCTTGATAATTCCGGCAGGATTGAATTCATTCGCGTGCAACAGTTGATTTATCTGTGTTCCGAACTGTTCGTTGATCTCAATATACAACGATCCAGGTCTGTTAAGATGCTTTAGTGCAAAATTAACAATAGCTTTATAAAACAGCAGAGGATCATCGCCGGGAATAAAGATCGCCAGGGAAGGCTCATGATCCATCACATTCTTTTTCATCAACCTCTTCTCCTCTTCTGTTACATAAGGTGGGTTGCTGACCATAATATCAAAGGCCGGAAAATCATTCCACTGCGATTCATCCAAAATATTCTGATGAACAAACCGGATATCAGCCTGATATCGTGCTGCGTTTTCTTCAGCAATGGCAAGGGCTTCCCGCGAGCAATCGGTTGCCCATATTTTTGCTCCCCGGAAAAAACGGGCGAGTGAAATGGCAATGCATCCTGTACCTGTACCTATATCAAGAATGGTCAGATCCTCAAAACGCCTGAATTCGTTCTCTTTCAGGATGTACTGAATCAGTTCTTCCGTTTCCGGGCGCGGGATAAGGGTTGCCGGAGTGACTTTCAGATCCAGATCGAGAAAGGAAGATGTTCCTGTTATATATTGTATAGGTACTGATTCTTTCAACTGTTTCAAAGCATTGTTGAACTTTTCAACGTTTTCCTTATCTGTTAAGGTTTTTAGATTCATCTGAAGCTGGATTTGTGTCCATCCCATCCATTTTTCGCAAAGAAGGAAAAAAATCTGCCGGATTTCACCGGGAGTATACTGATCTCCGAGTTCTGCAAGGAAAATTTCACGGATTTTTTCTATTTCTTTTGGTTCTGTAATCATACCCCGAAATTAAAAATTTAAAAGTAATTTAGCGTTTTCCAGTCATTCCTTTTATGCCAAACGATGACACTTATCAAACCTTAGCTTCCGTATCCCAGTCATCTTACAGAGACAGAGCAAGTAAGTTTTATGGCTTTGCTTACCCGGTAACTACAGAAGACGAAGTAAAAGAGATTCTGGCATCGATCCGTAAAAAGTATCACGACGCTAATCATTACTGTTATGCATACCGGCTGGGCTATGACAATCCCGCGATCCGGATGAATGATGACGGGGAACCTTCGGGGAGTGCAGGTAAGCCAATTTACGGACAAATACTTTCAAAGGACATTACCAATGTGCTGATTGTTGTTGTGCGATATTTCGGTGGCACCAAGCTTGGAATTCCAGGATTGATCCAGGCATTCAGAACAGCTGCGCGGGAAGCTATTGAAAGTAATACTATTGTAACGCGTACGCTGGATGAAACCCATACCATCCTGTTTCCGTACCCTGTCCTCAGCCAGGTAATGAAAATCATTAAGGAAGACAGTGCTTCCATTCTGAATCAGAAATTCGACCAGCAATGCAGTATTACGTTCACAATCAGAAAATCCCTTTCCGGAAAAATCCTTGGGAGATTAGAAAGGGTTGCAGGGTTGGAAACAGATATTAACAATTTGAAGAGTGGAATTTGAAAAATATATATCTAATTTAGAATAAGTCCAATTATATTTTAGATGATATGTAGATTTCTGCAAGTAATTGTCTGTAAATGCAAATCATATTTAGAAATATTCCATTTTGTGGAAATCAATTTCAAATAAATTCTTATCAGATAAAGGTTTGCCAGCGATAAACACGTTTTAATGAACACACTGATTTTACAGGGGAAACACAAGAATTTTTATGAAAATATTTTAATAAATCAAGGGTAAAAAATTTTTTTTTTAAACTTTTTTTTTTAAAATTTGTTAAATCAAAAATGAGATTTTTATCCCCGCCGTATTTTGGCTTGCGGACAAAATACTAAACGCTCGGTTGCATAAAGTTACAACATTTTTATATTAACTCTGGGTGGTTTATTAATGGAAAAACACGTCGTTGAAGTTTGGGAAAATTGTTTAAAGATTATCAAGGATAATATTAATTATCAGAGTTTTAAGACTTGGTTCCTTCCCATCAAGCCGATCCGACTAAAAGATAATGTCCTGACAATTCAAGTTCCAAGTCAATTCTTTTATGAATGGCTTGAAGAACATTATATTGGGCTTTTAAAGAAAACAATAAAGAAGGAATTGGGTAGCGAAGGGCGCCTGGAATACAGCATTATAATGGATAATGCAACAAATGATCCGGAGCCTTACACTATTCACTTACCGACCGGTGAGAAGAAAGCAGTGGCCAATCCTGCAGTTTCTATGCCCATTGATCTCAACCGAGGCAGCAGCAAAGAGATTCCAAATCCCTTTATTATCCCCGGATTAAAGAAGATTAAAGTCAATTCACAACTGATCGAAAGCTATTCCTTTGATAACTTTGTTGAAGGCGACTGCAATCGGCTTGCCCGATCTGCCGGTTACGCTGTTGCTACCAACCCCGGTAAAACAGCTTTTAATCCTTTACTTATATATAGCGCTACCGGACTGGGCAAAACCCATCTCTCCCACGCTATTGGCCTTCAAGTTAAAAATAACTTCCCGGAAAAGACCGTCTTATATGTTACTACCGACCAATTCATGAACCAATTCATCGACTCGGTCAAAAACGGGAACCAAAATGATTTTATCCACTTTTATCAGATCATCGATGTCCTTATCCTCGATGATATCCACAATCTTGCGGGGAAGGAAAAGACACAGGATGTATTCTTCCATATCTTCAATCATCTGCATCAGAAAAGCAACCAGATCATCCTGACTTCCGACAAGCCCCCCGTGGAAATGAAAGGCATTGAACCCCGTCTTCTTTCACGCTTCAAATGGGGATTATCCGCTGATCTTCAGGTTCCCGACCTGGAAACCCGTATTGCTATCCTTCATAAAAAATTATACAACGACGGCATCGAAATCAGTGAAGATGTCGTGGAATACCTTGCTTACAGCATCAATACCAATATCAGGGAACTGGAAGGCGCTCTGATCTCCCTTCTCGCTCAATCCTCGCTGAATAAAAAAACCATCACCCTGGATCTTGCCCGTCAGATGATCGACAAATTCGTTAAGAACACTTCCAGGGAAATATCTATTGACTATATCCAGAAAGTCGTTTGCGATTATTTCAATATTCCTATCGAAATGATCCATTCAAAAACCCGGAAAAGAGAAATTGTCCAGGCTCGGCAACTTTCCATGTACTTCTCCAAAAAGCACACCAAAGCTTCTCTCGCCAGTATCGGGCTCCATTGTGGAAATAAAGACCATGCTACGGTACTCCATGCATGCCGGACTGTTAATAATCTGGTCGAAACAGATAAACAGTTCCGTACCTTTGTTGAAGAATTGGATAAGAAAATAAAACTTTAAATCCTTCTTCCCTGTCTCATGAAGATCCTCTTTGTCTGTACAGGTAATATCTGCCGCTCTCCGATGGCAGAAGGCATTCTCCGCGATAAGCTGGAAAAGCTGAATATTCCCGCAGAGGTTGATTCTGCAGGCTTTGAAGAGTTTCATGCCGGAGATGAACCCGATGAAAGAGCTATCCTCACTACCCGGAAAAGAAGAATCGATATCACTGGCCATCGTGGAAGACTTTTTACAACCAATGATTTTGACCGTTTCGACAGGATCTATTTTATGGACTCTTACCATTATTACCAGCTATCCATGTTCTCAAGGGACGAGAATGATCTGAAAAAAACAGATTACCTCATGAATATAGTCTATCCCGGAAGAAATCTTCCGGTTAGTGATCCCTGGTATGATGGAATGACAGCCTTTGAAAAGGTTTACGAACAACTCGATAAAGCTTGTGAGATCCTTGCCAGGTCATTGAAAACCAATGATCAAGATTATGGCAGAAAAAAATAATCTCCCCTACCCTTCTAAAGAAGATATCCTGAAAGCACATCAACGGATTACTCCTTATATTCATCATACTCCGGTACTTACCTCAAAAACACTGGATTCCATGATGAATGCTTCTTTCTTTTTCAAATGTGAAAATTTTCAGAAAACAGGCGCATTCAAAGCAAGAGGAGCTACTAATGCCGTTTTCTCACTGGATAGAGAAAGCCTGTCTTTTGGCGTTGCCACACATTCTTCCGGAAATCATGCTCAAGGCCTTTCCCGGGCTGCTTCTCTTGCCCATACCCCGGCATATATCGTTATGCCTTCCAATTCCTCCAATGTCAAAGTTGCCGCAGTGAAAAACTACGGAGGAGAGGTGATCTTCTGTGAGCCCACATTGGAAGCCAGGGAATCAACGCTTGCTGAAGTAATAAAAAAAACAAAAGCGATCGAAATTCACCCCTATAATAATCCACTGATCATTGCCGGACAGGCAACTGCCGCACTGGAACTTCTCCATTCCGTTCCCGGTCTCGATATCATCCTGGCCCCTGTTGGTGGTGGTGGGTTGCTAAGCGGGACAGCCCTTTCCGCATATTATTTTTCACCTGATACTTCAGTCATAGGAACAGAACCCGATCAGGCCAATGACGCTTATCTGTCGTTTACAAGTCGTACATTTATTCCCTCAGAACACCCCGATACTATTGCCGACGGACTTCGTACTTCACTGGGGAGCATAACATTCCCTATTATCCTTAGTCATGTAAGCCAGATCGTCACTGTCAGCGAGCAATCTATCATAAAAGCTATGCGATTCGTCTGGGAAAGAATGAAAATACTTATTGAACCTTCTTCTGCCGTTCCTGTTGCTGCAATAATGGAAGACAAAATTGAAATCCGGAAAAAGAAAGTGGGAATCATTATTTCCGGAGGAAACATTGATCTTGATCATTTACCATGGATCCAAATCTAAAAAAAGGAACACTGTATCTTATCCCTGCTCCCATTGGGGAATGTCTTTTATCAAAGGTCATCCCTTCATACAATCTGGGTATCCTGGAAAATCTCCGGCATTTTATCGTTGAGGACATCCGGACTGCCCGCCGGTTTTTGAAAAAAGCAATTCCATCTTACAATATCGACCTCGCAACTTTCCTGGTTTTCAATGAACATACCGACCGGAGCCGCCTGGATTTATTCCTTGAACCTCTCAATAACGGAAATGATACCGGACTTTTATCGGAAGCAGGGTTGCCCTGTATTGCCGATCCGGGTTCGGAAATCGTACGAATGGCCCATCAGTCGGGAGTTCAGGTAGTCCCGCTATCCGGTCCCTCCTCTTTATTTCTTGCCCTGATGTCATCCGGCTTTAATGGACAACAATTCTGTTTTCACGGATATCTTCCCGTGGAAAAAAAATCAAGAGCCCGGAAACTCAGGGAACTGGAAAGGGAAATGATTCTGCATGATCAGGCTCAGCTTTTCATTGAAGCCCCTTACAGAAATCTTCAGCTTTTCCAGTCCATTCTTGAGATTTGTGCTGAAGAAACCCTGCTTTGCATTGCCTCTGACCTGACTCTTTCTACTGAATACATTTCAATGAAACCGGTGAGGGATTGGAAAAAGATTACTCCTGACATTCAAAAAAGGCCTGCTGTCTTTCTTCTTTACAAAGAGTAAGGATGTTGTAATAAAATTGAAGTTCTTTCGTCTTTAATTTATTTATTTGGATCAAATATCTATCTATTTGGAAACCATACTTTCCATCCATGGCCTATCGAAGCGATATGGCAGGATACAGGCGGTGAATAATCTTTCAATTGAAATTAAAAAAGGACAGGTTTTCGGTATTCTAGGACCAAACGGCAGCGGGAAGACGACTACTCTGAGTACCGTACTCAGTCTGGTTTCAGCTGATACCGGTTCTTTTGAGTGGTTCGGAAACCCTCCTTGCAAAGAAAATCTGAAACGGATTGGATCCGTAATCGAAAGTCCTAATTTCTTTCCTTATCTGACCGCTTTTCAGAATTTGCAGATTGTCGCACAAATCCGTGGAATTCAGGAGAATAAAATTGATGAGGTTTTGCAGGCTACCGCACTGTACGACCGGCGGAATTCCTATTTCCGGACTTTTTCTTTTGGCATGAAACAACGTTTAGCTGTAGCATCCGCCCTGTTGGGAGATCCAGATGTAATGATTCTGGATGAGCCCACTAATGGACTGGATCCTCAGGGAATAGCTGGAATCCGGGAAATTATCCTGGCGGTGGCAGCCAAAGGCATTACCATTATTCTGGCAAGCCATCTGCTGGATGAAGTTCAGAAGATCTGCAGTCACGTTGCGGTTCTGAACAAAGGAAACCTTTTATTTTCCGGGAAAGTAAGTGATGTCCTGGTTGTCTCCGACTCCTTCGAGCTTGCTTCCCATAATATCCCCGAATTAGTGAAGATACTTTCTCTTCATCCAAAATTCGACAGAGTGGAAGAAAATACCGAAACCGTGGTCGCTCACTTCAAAGAGCATGTTAACCCCGGTGAATTAAATTCTTTCTTCTTTGAAAAAGGGATGACTCTTTCACACCTTTGCGAGCGTAAACGCACTCTTGAACAACATTTTCTGGAACTTTTAGCCGAAAACCAGCATGATCAGACTGCTTAAAATCGAATTCAAAAAGATCCTGACTTACAAAGTTTTCTGGATCCTTCTGGGCCTTTATTTCATTTTCCTGACTCTTGGAATATTCCTGGCCGAATTTATGATCAACAATATGATCAACAATATGAACAAGCATTTTCCGATCCCTTTTGCTCATATTACCCTGTATTTCTTTCCGGATATCTGGCAAAACCTTACCTTTTTTGCAAGCATTCGCTTTATCCTGATTTTCCCGGCTATTGTGATCATCATCCTGATCACCAATGAATTTACGTATAAAACCATTCGTCAGAATATTGCGAACGGCATGAGCCGCAATGAATTTCTTCTTTCCAAGCTTCAGATCATATTTCTGCTTTCGGTACTTATCACACTTATACTGGCAGCATCCATCATCATTCTCGGGTTATCTCATTCCGATACCCAGGATTTTACAGGTATTTTCAGGAAAAGCGCTTTTATATTCGGCTTTTTCATTGAAATATTTTCCTTCATGATTTTTGCCTTTTTTCTCGGGTTTATGATCCGGAATACGGGTATGTCAATTGCCTTGTTCGTATTGTATACATTGATCATAGAACCCGTCATTTATTTTCTGCTGAAGATTCCTTCCCTTCAACCCAATCATATCAGCACTTACCTTCCGATCAACACTATGATCCGGATAACTGAATATCCTTCCATTCCGGTACTCTCAAAAACAATGGGATTCCAGATCCAGGATCATGTCAGCTTTCTTGCATGCATGATCCCGTTGATCTATTCAGCGGTTATGATCGGAATCGTTCACTGGAGTATGCACAAAAGAGATCTTTAGCTTACCGGGCTTATGATTCCGGATCGGGAGATTTCAGTTTTTCCAATGCGGAAAGCCTCTGAAGTAAAGTCGGATGCGAATAATAGAAAAACACATAAGCCGGATGCGGCCTCAGGTTGCTGAGATTATTCACTGAAAGTTTCTTTAATGCCTCCTGGAGAGAGTCAGGATTGTAATTCTCTCCGGCAAACCGGTCGGCTGCATATTCATGTTTCCTAGATAAGCGGTTCAACCCCATATTCAGCAATAAGGAAAGTGGACTGTAAAGAAGTCCAAAGGCCATGACACCCATGTAAAAGCTCTGAGTAACCTCAAGGTTTGAAAATCCAGAAAGAGAATTGCAAAGCGCTAATGATAAAGGACTTCCCGGACGGATGAACAGGGATAAGATAAATAACATCAATGCTGTTTCCAGCAAAGAAAGGATCATTCCAATGGTGGTGTGTTTCTTTTTATAATGGCCGATTTCATGTCCCAAAACGGATACCAGCTCTTCGGTTGTATGATTCTGGATAAGGGTATCATAAAGTACAATCCTCTTCTGAGGTCCCAATCCTGTAAAATATGCGTTGGATTTTTTTGATCTTTTGGATCCGTCGATAACATAGATATTTTTCAACCGGAATCCGACCTTTTTAGCAAAACCTTCAATCGAATCTCTCAGAGCTCCCGGTTCCAGCGGAGTTTGCTTATTAAACAGAGGAACGATCAGGTTGGAATAAAACATATTCATAAAGATCATAAACACTGCAATCACAGCCCATGTCACAATCCAGAAAAGATTGCCGGTTGAATCGTAAATCCATACCACTAAAGCGAGTAATCCGCCTCCGATAAGGATACTGAGAAGTATCCCTTTAATCCGGTCAAGAATGAAAGTCTTAGGTTTTGTCAGATTGAATCCGAATTTCTCTTCCAGACGGAATGTGTTGTATATATCGAACGGAAGTGTCAGGATGTTTGATGCCAGCATAAGAATTCCGAAAAAGAGAAGCGCCAGCAGGATCGGATTTACGGTAATCATCCGGATCCATTGATCCAGCCAGGCAAAACCTCCGGCAAAAAGCATGACCAGCATAGCCAGCAAACTCAAAGAAGATACAACGGTTGAAAACTTCATCTTCGCTTTTTCGTACTGTTGCGATTTTTTGTATTTATCTTCATCGTAAATACCAACCAGTTCCGTTGGAAGGGTATCACTCCAGTAAGTAGAATTCAACCAATCCAGAATCCTTTCCAGAAGGAAATCAGCAACCAGAATTCCAACGATAATCCAGAAAAATAAATCTTTCATATTAATTGATTTTAAAAGACAAAGGGTTACAGGGTAAGAGTGTGTTAAGTGATCCCGTAACGTTTTCTAAGGAACCATTCCACAGAAAGCAAAGCAAGAATAATTAAAAATGCCCATAGATTCCCTGTAAGGTCGGTAAATTGCTGTTGCCGGTAAGATACAGGTTTGATATCCTCTCTTTTATCCAGTATCCTGGATAATTTTTCAAGATCACGGGGATAGATCATTTCTCCATTGTGACTTGCCGCGATTCTGAACAGGAGGTTATGATCGGCAACAGTATTCATAGCTTCCAGATTTAAAGGAGAAACGATAAACTCACCTTTTTTTGTATAAAGATTACGGCCGGCCTTCACTGAAGCGGTAAATTTATAAGTACCCACAGCAAATGAGCCTGTATTTATATAATAAGCTTTTTCCGTTCTGCCGAAAACATAATGATAATTCTTATTTTTCTCATCCGTAATCACCAGGTTGACATCAGGTTGATTGATAAGCTCATAGCTTTCGTTGTAAAGTTCCGAATGAAATTCCACCGAATTATCTTCAGGGATCTGATTTTCCCATTTCACGATAAAGAAGCTTTTTTCTTCCCGGATGCAAAGGTATTGGGCTATCTTTCCGATTAATTCATCAAACACAAGATGGTCGCCGTTTTGCTGATAATCCGCAAGGCGCCATTTCCAAATATTTTCCCCGGTGATGACCCCTGTTTTTCGTGATGCAGATGGCATAAACAGAATCAGTGGAAAATGGGTGGAAACATTACCAATCTTCTGGGAAAGCAGGATCTCTCCTCCTCCGGAACTCTGATATAGTCCTGCGGGGCTGTTCATGGGCGGGAAAGACCGGATACCTTCGATAATATTCCTTTCCAGGTTAAAAAATGAAAAATTTTCGTTTGGAATGGCCTGGATTTCATTCAGTCCAGATGAAGAAGTTTGAATGGTAAGACCCGTTCCCAATGCATTGAAAGCGGGGATAGAGGTTGTGCTTCCCACAATATAGAGCAATGATGCGGAAGATCCCGTGATCCGGGAAAGATTGTTATATCCGGAAACCGATGGGATCTGGCAAAGGATGATCAGGTCGTATTTTCCCGGGTCGGCTGTAAACTCAGTCATCCTGAATTCATCCACATCAAAGCGGGAAGAGGCTTCCAAAGCCTGCCGGATTGCTGCAATATCGGGATGAGGGACATCATACAAAATAGCTACTTTTTGTTTCTGATCGGTTACTTCAATAAAGATATCCCTGGAAT
Organism: Bacteroidota bacterium; assembly: GCA_030706225.1. Taxonomy (GTDB): domain Bacteria; phylum Bacteroidota; class Bacteroidia; order Bacteroidales; family FEN-979; genus JAUZOW01. Next base: position 37,920 of record JAUZOW010000004.1, read on the forward strand.
TATTCTTGTCAGTAAATTCTCCCTGAAGAGGTTTCAGGGAAATTGTATAATGCTGGATACCTTTTTCTTTAGCATCCAGCATTACATTCACTTTTTGAAGATCTTCCTTGCCCCGGATTGGGATTTTCTTTGAAAAAATACTCTGTCCGCCTTTTTTTATTTCAAGATCCGCTTGTTCTCCGGCACAACGCATAGCAGCGATCTGGATTTCTAAAGGGAATGGTTCACCAACCTGAACGGTAGGGTTGTAAAGCACATTCCGGAGAATAAGATCGCGATAGACTGTAGTATCTCCCAAAGCAATCGTATAAACAGGAAATTTTGCTTTTGTCAGGCTGTAATAGGGATTGGTTCCTTTGTTGAAAATGCCGTCGGTTGCAATTATAAGAGCGCCGACATTCCGGTTAAGATAACGACTGGCAAATTCATCTGCCAGGGAAGAGATATCTGTTTGCTTTCCGGAAAAAGAAAAATCAAGGCCATCCCGGTTCTTTTCGCTAAACGACCAGTTGATTACATTGAATTTATCTCCGGCATTTTTCAGGAAAGATTTTACTGCTTCAGGGTATTGAGACCGGTAGAAAGAAGAATCTTTTCCCATAACTATTGAAAGGGAATTATCCTGGGCAAAAAGCAGGATTGGTTTTTCCACATTTTCAGAAGTTTTCCTGACCAGAGGAGATAAGAGAAGAAATGAAATAATGAAGACGGAAAGAAAGCGGAAAGCGGTCATAACGGCCATAACCCGGCCAGGGATCTCATTTTTTCCGGTCCTGTAATACAAGAGGAAAGCATAAATTCCTCCCAGAATGAGGCAGAAAAGAATGAACCAAACCGGGTATTCCGTTAAGATTCTCACCTGAAAAATAAATTAAATCAGGTATGCATTGCGCCACAGACGCTGATTACCTGGCCGGAAACATATGAAGAAAGTTCGGAAGCAAGGAAAAGAGCCACATTAGCGACATCCTCCGGTGTCCCTGCTCTTCTCAGAGGAATTCCATTGATCCATTGATCACGGACATCTTCGGGAAGCTTATTTGTCATTTCAGTAGCTATAAATCCCGGTGCAATCGCGTTACAGCGAATGTTTCTTGAACCCAGTTCCTTTGCGATGGATTTGGTAAAAGAAATGATCCCGCCTTTTGAAGCTGAATAATTAGCCTGGCCGGCATTTCCATGGACACCCACAACGGAAGCCATATTAATTATTGATCCATAACGTTGACGGATCATAGTCTTTTGAACCGATTTAGTCAGATTGAAAACGGATTTCAGGTTGACGGTCATAACAAGGTCCCAATCTGCTTCTGACATTCTCATTAAA
>JAUZOW010000040.1 GCA_030706225.1 Bacteroidota bacterium
AAGGAAATCGGGGTCTGCTATCCTTATCAGGTTTACCGTCAGGCACCTGTCATCGATTACATGTACGGCGCTATGGAAACGACAACTTCCACCATTTTCGGAGATTATATGCTCATCGACCGGGGCGCTTTCTGGCAAAGGAATTATATTAATACCAATGCACATGAAATGGCGCATCAATGGTTCGGGAATGCCATCACTCAGTTAGTCAATAAAGATGTCTGGCTTACCGAGAGTTTTGCAACCTATTATGCCAAGATCTTTGAACGTTCTGTATTCGGGGAAGATCAATATCAAAATATCCGGAAAGATGAGCTGGATCTGGCTTTAAATGCATCGAAAACAAACAATTATCCCGTGGGTGGAACCCGCGGAGGAGTACCCCGGATTTACCAGAAAGGATCGCTTGTTCTTGATATGCTTCGTTATGTTGCCGGTGACCGGGAATTCCGGGATGCGATCCGGCTATATGCTTCCGGAAATTTGTTCAGATACTCGGAATCATCCGGACTGGAACGCGCTTTTTATGAAGTTACCGGGAAGTCGTATCATTGGTTCTTCGATGAATGGGTCTTTCACGGAGGAGAACCGGAATACAAGGTAATCTGTGAAGTAAAGAATGACACCCTGGGAAATCGGTTCACGGAGTTTCGAGTCAGTCAGGAACAGGAAACCAATGATCTGACAGGACTGTTCCGGATGCCCATCGTTTTTGAGGTTCATTATACCGACGGAAGCTTTGATGCAAAGAAGGTCATGGTTGAAAATAAGTATCAGGAAGTGTCCATTCTCAATCCTGCGAAAAAACGGATTGATTTTGTACTTTTTGATCCTGGCCGCAGGATCATGAAAAAAGTCGATTTTGACAAGCCGTTCGAAGAACTTTCAGCCCAGTTGTTGCGGGCGCCTCAGATGATCGACCGGTATGATGCACTGGTTGCCCTGAGATCTTTCCCGGTGGAAAAGAAGCGTGATATTTTGATCCGTTCTTATCATAAAGAAACTTTTCACCTGATCCGTTCCGAAGTGATTGCGCAGCTTTCCGGAGATTCTGATCCTGCTGTAATGGCTTTGCTGAAACAAGCCCTTGATGAACCGGATGCTTATGTCCGTAAAGCTGTTCTGCAGAATGTTGTTCCGGTTCCGGAAGATCTCCGCTCCGGATTTGAAAAAGCCCTGAATGATACTTCCTATCTGAATATTGAACTGGCACTGGAAAATCTTTGCAACTCTTTTCCTGCAGAAGCAGATCGCTACCTGAATATAACCCGGAATATGACTGGCTGGAGGGGATTGAATATCCGGATGAAATGGCTGGAAATTTCAATAGGGAAAGGAATGGATTCTTACCGGGAAGAATTGATTGGCTATACCGGGCCAAAGTATGAGTTTGAAACCCGGATGAATTCACTTGAAATTGCCAGGAAACTAAATATCTGTGATGAGAGGGTGCTGAAGAATGCTGTTTCGGCATATCTGCACTGGAACAGTAAGCTGAGCGGCGCAGGCCGGGATGTGCTGAAATACTTTGCACAACAGGAAAAATCAAGGGAAATCATTGAGAAGATCATTCATGGCAGGCAATGGAGTGAAAAAGAAAGAACTTCTTTGAACAATTTGTGGTTATCGTTGAATTAAGAAAAAAATATAATGGCACTACGAAAGATTCTTACACGAACAATCCTGCTGGTTTCATTTGTAAGCTTGTTTACAGATATTGCCAGTGAAATGCTTTACCCCATCATGCCGGTCTATCTGAGATCGATCGGGTTTTCATTTGTACTGATAGGTATTCTCGAAGGGGTGGCGGAAGCCACTGCAGGACTGTCGAAAGGCTATTTCGGTAATTTATCGGACAAGCTGAAGAAAAGAGCACCCTTTGTACAGGCAGGTTATACGTTAAGTGCAATTTCCAAGCCCATGATGGCAATTCTGACTTTCCCGTGGTGGATCTTTATTGCGCGGACATTTGACCGTTTAGGAAAAGGGATCCGCACCGGTGCCCGGGATGCTATTCTAAGCGATGAGACTCTTCCGGAAAATAAGGGAAAGATTTTTGGCTTTCATCGTGGTATGGATACACTCGGCGCGGCCATCGGCCCATTCGTGGCATTGATTTTTCTAATGTTCTATCCCGGACAGTATAAATGGCTCTTTTTAATCGCCTTTTTCCCGGGACTGATTGCTATAGCGCTGACATTTCTGTTAAAGGATAAGAAAGCTGCTGAAGAACAAACGAATTTAACGAACAACAAAAAAGAGAGAGTATCCTTTTTCTCTTATCTGACATACTGGAAAAGAGCTACTCCTGCGTATCATTACCTTGTTATAGGACTTCTGGTATTTACTCTTTTCAACAGTTCGGATGCGTTCCTGCTGCTGGCATTAAAAAATAAGCATATGACCGATTCAGCAATGATCGGCTATTATATTTTCTATAATCTGGTTTATGCTATGCTTTCATATCCTATTGGTTATATGGCAGATAAAATCGGATTAAAGACTACGATGATCACTGGTCTGCTTATTTTTTCCGTAGTTTATATCCTGTTTGGTTTTACTTCATCGGCAGTCGTTTTTGCTGTTCTTTTCTTTTTTTATGGAATTTACGCCGCAGCAACCGAAGGGGTTTCGAAAGCATTAATCACAAACATGGCCGATAAATCGGAAACAGCTACTGCCATAGGGTTTTTTACCAGTTTTTCGAGCGTTTGTACTATGTTGGCCAGTTCTTTGGCCGGTGTTCTCTGGTATAGTATCGGACCGACATATATGTTTCTGATCTCCGGGATTGGTGTTTTTTTCGCTGTGGTGTATTTGTTTTTTGTTTTGAGGAAAAAATAATTACCGGATTCATTTCCTTAACTTTGCAACCCTTTTCATTCAATTGCTATCATTTTGTCAGCAAAGAAAAAAGTTATCGTAGGGCTGAGCGGAGGAGTGGACTCTTCGGTTGCAGCCTATCTTCTCAAGAAGCAAGGTTATGATGTAGCCGGTGTTACCATGTCGATCTGGGGTGAAGGCTCTCCACACATTGTTTCTTCGGGGAAACATTCTTGTTATGGCCCCGATGAAAAAGAAGAAATACTTGAAGCTCAGGAAATTGCCAGACTGCTTGGAATTCCTCATTATGTTTTTGATTGTTCCAAACGATATAAGGAGATGGTGCTTGAAAACTTCCGGTCGGAATATCTGGCTGGACGCACACCAAATCCATGTGTGATCTGCAATCAGGTGATCAAGTTCGGCATGTTGCCTGAGATAGCAAAGAAAGAAGGACTTTCCTTTGATCATTTTGCCACCGGACATTATGCCCGGGTTGAAAAAGACTCTGGCAGGGATCGGTTTGTTTTACGAAAAGCCCTGGACCTGCGGAAAGATCAGACTTATTTTCTTTACCGGCTTTCGCAGGAACAGCTCTCAAAGGTACTTTTCCCTCTTGGAACCCTGACAAAAAAAGAAGTTCGGGAAATTGCTGCTCAGATACAACTGAAGCTTTCAGAAAAAGATGAAAGCCAGGATTTTTACAGCGGTGATTATAAGGAACTGCTAAACATTGATGAAATGCCCGGAGATATCGTTGATAGGAGCGGAAAGGTGATGGGACATCACAAGGGAATCTGGAATTATACCATTGGCCAGCGGAAAGGTCTGGGGATTGCCTATTCAGAACCATTATATGTAATTGCCCTTGACAAGAAGAAAAACCAGGTTATTGTTGGCACGAAAGATGAAGTCATGGGCTCGGTATTTGTGGTCGAAGGTCTTAACTGGATTTCAATTTCTTCACTGAACGGATCTCTTCATGTCAGCGCTAAAATCCGCTCTGCTTCCCGTGAGTCGGAAGCCATGATAGAACCTCTGGATAAGGATACCATTAAAGTTGAATTCCTTCATCCCAACGACGGAATCACTCCGGGCCAGTCGGCTGTTTTTTATGATGGGGATATAGTGGTTGGTGGAGGTACAATAAAACAGGTGGAAAAATGAAAGAACGATATTTCCAGTGGATAAATATTGTGCAATCCATTATTACTACTCTGTTTGTCTTTATCTCACTGGTAGGATATGGTCAGGAAAAATCCGGGATCTCTGCAGAGAAGCTAAAAAATGAAGTTAGCTTTCTGGCTTCGGATTCATTGAAAGGCAGAAAGCCGGGTACAAAGGAAGCAAATGCAGCGGCTTCCTTTATTCATGATCGCTTTCAGTCAGCCGGGCTCCGTTTTATTTGTGACAGTGGCTATCAGTATTTTGAGATCGTAACGGATGTTTCCCTTGGACAAAACAACTCTTTATCTTTTCTGAATTTTCATGGAACAGTTACTAAAGATTATACACCATTGGCATTTTCAACACCGGGGGAAGTAAATGCTCCGGTTGTTTTTGCAGGGTACGGATTTGATATTGACCTTGACAGTTTGAAATGGAAGGATTATGAAAACATTGATGTTAAGGGGAAATGGACAATGATCTTCTCCGGAGACCCGGAAATGGATAACAATGAAAGCCGGTTTATCCCTTTCAGTGAGCTTCGGGGGAAGATCCTGACAGCTAAGGATCATGGCGCGGCCGGTGTCTTGGTGGTATCTCCGAAAGGATATGAAAAGTCAGATAAACTTCTTGGCCTTCATTCCGAAAACAACGATGTCACCTCAGGAATCCCGGTACTGAATCTGAAAAGATCTGTCGCAGATTCACTTTTAATGATCTCTCATTATTCCGTTGATTCTCTTGAAACTCTTTTGAATTCCAGGAGAAAGCCTTTTTCTTTTGAGACCAATGTAAAATTGTACTCTGTCAACGAGGTGATTATGAAAAAAGCTCTGACCGCTAATGTGGTCGGTGTTCTGGAAGGAAACGATCCCTTGCTGAAGAATGAATATATTGTTGTGGGCGGACATTATGATCATTTGGGATTCGGAGGGCCCGGCTCAGGTTCGCGAATGCCGGATACTTTGGCCATCCATAACGGAGCCGATGATAATGCATCCGGAACGGCAATGGTAATGGAATTAGCCGGAAAACTTGCTTCCGAAAAACAGGAACTCAGGAGAAGCCTTCTTTTTATCTCATTTTCAGGAGAAGAAATGGGATTGCTGGGCTCTAAATATTTTATGGAACACTGTCCTGTTCCCGTCAGCCACATCAAAGCCATGTTCAATTTCGACATGGTCGGCCGTTTCAATAAGGAGAAGAATGCTATATCGATTAGTGGTACCGGTACTTCTGCCGAAAGCGATTCCATCCTGAGAAAATATGAAACCGGGCTGCCTTTTCAGGTTACGCATTCTGCAGAAGGATATGGCCCTTCAGATCATGCTTCTTTTTATGCATCCAATATCCCGGTTTTCTTTTTTACAACCGGAGTACATACCGATTACCATACTCCTTTCGATAAAGCGGATAAGCTGGATTATGAAGCCGAAAAGATCATAGGCGACTTTTCGGCCCGTGTAATCCTGGATATCGACCGGATGAACCATCCCCTGTCATTCAGGGAATCGGGGAAAAAAGAAAGTATTGGAAGGGGAGGCAGGAGGCTGAAAGTCACTTTGGGAATTATGCCTGATTTTGCCGGAACAGAAAAAAAAGGCCTTCGGGTGGATGGTGTTACAAAAAACGGACCTGCCGATAAAGGTGGCATTCTTAAAGGAGATATTATCATTTCACTCAATGGAATGTCAGTCGGGAATATTTATGAATATATGTCGCGGCTGGGCAAGCTGAAACCCGGACAAATCATTAGTGTAGAAGTTCTCCGTAACGAAAGTCATGAAGTTCTGATCATACAATTATAATCTCATCATATGAAGCTAATCGATATATTCAGCAAGATTTTCTTTTTTAAGTTTGTGAAATTCTGTATTGTAGGATTTAGCGGTGTTTTTGTAGATTTCGGAATCACTTACTTTTTCAAGGAAATTGTCAAGATACAGAAATACATTGCCAATGCCATCGGGTTTACTTGTGCAGCTACAACCAATTACTTCTTAAACCGGATATGGACTTTCGACAGCCACAATCCGCATATTATGGAGGAATTCTCCAGATTTTTCATCATTGCCCTGATCGGGCTGGGAATCAACAGCGCGATCATCTGGCTGATGAACGGAAAGTTCAAAGTGAATTTTTATCTTTCCAAGCTGGTAGCTACAGTCATTGTGACATTATGGAATTTCCTCATCAACGCTTATTTCACTTTTGCGTAAACCGGGAAACCGCATTAATCGTCATCTTCCTCACTTTCGTCATTCCCTTCTTCAACAGAATCTTTGGCAGCAGGTACTTCTTTTTTTATTAGAGGAGTTTTGCCTGCCGGAGGCATGACAACGGGTTGAGAGTATGAAGGAATCTGCGTTTTTGTCATTGTTGACGGGATACAGAGAATAAAATCTCCTTTATTCAGGTTATCCTTATCCAGATAATTGATCTTGTCCTGTTCAACGCTTGAGATGACAAGGATTTTAAGGTCAGTTGCATTTCTTTTATTGTATTCCTTTGTATACCAGACCAATCCTTCGTAATTATCAGAGTGATAGCTTCCATTGAAGTGGATGAAAGTATTGCTGTCGGCAAGATTTTTCATGATGGAAGCAGCCATGGTAGCATCTTTGATGGCCTGAGCATGGGCGATATTTGGGCCGCTGTGCATTGCAGCTGCATCTCCCATTGCTTCCAGGATGTCTTTATAGCATTTCAGATTGGGATTGTATTTCATGGGAAGGGGAGCAACCATTCCTCTTTCCAGTCCGTTGATACTATCGAGGCCTGCCATCCCTTTTTCATTGACGATAGCTGCAAAACGCCTGGGAATGTTGGTTGCAATGACGCGGATTCCATGTTCGGCTGCAAAATCGATAACCGGGGCATAATCTGTCTTATAATTCGGCCAAAGCTTGGCTTCCGCTTCAAAATCCTTTTTCCGGATCATTTTGCTGATATACTCATTTAAAAGCAACTGGTTGTCGCGTTCGAACATTTCAGCACCCAGTATGATTTTTCCTTTTTTAAGAGTGTACAGATCTTTTGTCAGTTCCAATTCCAGCCAATGGCAGATAGGATTGTCATGAATTTCGCCGAAAAATACCACATCGGCCTGGCTGGCAGCTTTTAACAGGTCATTATAGCTTTCAGAATGGCCTTTGGTGTCATATAAACGGTAAGCCGGTTTGTCTTTTTTACCGGAAAAGCACAAAAACAGAGTTACCACAGAGAGGAGTAACAGATATCTTTTCTTCATATAAGTATAAATTATTATTTCAAACCTTCTTTACGGAATGAAAGGAGAATTAATTCGTTTCGTCAGAACCGGTATCGGTATCCTCCTCATCGGAAGAATCATCAGATTCCGGTTTCGGTGATACAAAAGTTCCTTTCAGAATGGATGAAAAGGTCGCCGTATCATTCAGGGTTTTGATTGCAACGGCAATATCCGGATCGTTCTTCATGGAAGAGGCTACTTTGCCTTTCTGATAATAGTACCGGGTTACGATTTCCTGCTTGAGCAGTTCACGGATCTGGTCCTGATGCTTTATCAGGTCGCTTTTTTTATCTTCACTCATTTTAGCCTGAAGAGCTTCAAATTCCGGTTTCATGGAATCATAATACTTTTCCTTTTCCGCGTTTTTCTTTAACGTTTCCAATGTGACTTCACTCAGGGTCTTGTAGTCATAATTCTTGTCCGAAATGTATTTTTTAAAGGAATCAAAGATGGAATCCGTAATTTCAAATTTATCGGCAGGCAGGATTGAAGGATGAGTCCTGCGGAAAATTGTAGCAAAGTCGAAGATGAGGTACTTGGAATACAGTGCCATGGCTATATTGCTGAAATGAACGATGGGTGTAGTCACATCGGGAGCAATTCCTCTTCCCTCATAAACGGTACGTCCATTGTGGGTTTTGAAAGCTGTGATCAGTGAATCGGGAATCTTTTCAAAATTCCCTTGTTTATCCTTATGGGAATAATCGATAGCCTGGATGCACCGGCCGCTGGGAATGTAATACTTTGCCACGGTGACTTTCATTTGTGCATTGAAGCTTAGGGGAAGCACATTTTGAACAAGACCTTTCCCAAAAGTCCGGTGTCCGATGATTACAGCGCGATCGAGATCCTGTAATGCTCCGGAAAGAATTTCACTGGCGGAAGCGCTCTGTCCGTCAACCAGGACAACAATCGGGAGTGAAGGATCTACTGCCTGTACAGTGGTTTTATAAGTATGGTTCTTATCGGCAAGTTTACCTTTGGTGGTTACAACGTCCTGACCTTTATCGACAAACAAATTGGTGATATCGACCGCTTCGGTAAGTAAACCTCCGCCGTTTCCCCTGATATCGATGATCAGTCCTTTCAGGGTGGTTTGTTCTTTAAGCTTTAAAAATGCTTTTCTGAATTCGCTGGCTGCATTCTGTGTAAAGCTTGTCAGACGGATATATCCGATATTATCGTCAAGAATTCCGCTGTAGGGAATGTTGTCGATATGAATGACTTCACGGGTAATGGTTTTTTCAATAGGATTTTCTTCTCCATCGCGGAGGATTTTAATCGTAATAGGTGTACCTGCCTGGCCTTTGAGAATGGCGCTAACATCGGAATATGTCTTACCTTTTGCGCTTTGTCCATTGATTTCAAGTACTTTATCACCTGCCATCAATCCGGATTTTTGAGCAGGTGATCCTTCATAAGGCTCCGAGATTACAACATATTCTCCCTGTTGATGGATCAGGGCTCCGATTCCACCATATTCCCCGGTAGTGATGAATTTATAATCTTCAACCTCAGATTCAGGAATATAATTTGTATAAGGATCGAGGGATTCCAGCATAGCATCGATGGCCGTTTTGGTAAGTTCCCCCGGATTGATTTCGTCTACATAATTTGTATTCAGCTCTTTAAAAAGAGTAGCGTAGATATCCAGGTTTTTTACGAGTTCAAAACTATTATTGTTATTACTTGTATCCTGCCCGAAAGAGAAGCATACGGGCAATACAACAAGAAGGATAATACTTAGTGATTTTTTCAGAAACATCATATACAAAAATCTGTTTATCAGTAATTAATCTTTAATCTATTTTAAAATCCTTTCAGGGAACCGGATCGAATCCGCTTCCGCCCCAGGGGTTGCATCTTGCAAGTCGTTTCAGGGTAAGCCATCCTCCTTTAAATGGTCCGTATTTCCGGATCGCTTCAATACCATATTGTGAGCAGGAAGGAAGAAACCTGCAGGATGGTAGAAGATAAGGGGAAATAACTGCCTGATAAATCCGGATCAGTAAAACCAAAAATTTACCGAGAAGTGACTTCATATCCTTCACTTAAACGTCGTAAAAGTACAATTATTTTCTCCTCAATCAGGGAGTAAGGAAGGATTTCTTTGGGTGTATAAGTGAGGCAGATTGCCATCTGTTTATCCGGTTCCGACAGTTTTGTATACAGGATATGCTTGTTTTTCCGGAATGCTTCCCGGATTCTACGTTTTATAAGATTACGGCAATAGGCTTTCCGGATGCAATGTTTAGGCACAGCAATAAGGATCTGGCACGGGTATTTAGTGTCAAGAGGAGTTCTAAGCGTTAAAGCCCGGAAAGGATATACAAAAACCGGAGTACCTTCTTTGAAAAGTCTGGCAATCAATGATTTTTTGCACAACCTTTCATCTTTTGTGAAGGTTTGCCTCATGGGTTATTTTTTCTTCAACTCGGCTTGAATAAACTGGTCAATGGCCATTGTCATCGAAGGAGCTTCTTTTGAAGGAGCTGAGATATTCAGAGTAAGTCCGGCATCTGTAGCTGCTTTTGCCGTAGCAGGACCGAAAGCACCAATGATAGTATTATTCTGTTTGTATTTAGGGAAGTTTTTATAGAGGGCCTTGATCCCGGCTGGGCTGAAAAATACCATCATGTCGAACTGATTGATTTTCATATCCGTCAAATCGCAGGATACTGTACGGTAAATGATAGCCTTTTTGTAAAGTATCTTATTGTCGTCAAGCATCTTGGCCATTTCAGGATTATGAATATCCGAACAGGGCAGGAGGAATTTTTCGCTCTTGTGTTTTTTGATTAGCTCGCTCAGGTTTTCAAAGTTATCCTTGCTATAAAAAATTTTTCTTTTTCGGTACTGAACGTATTTCTGCAGATAATAAGCAGTAGATTCCGAAATATTGAAATATTTCATAGTATCAGGTACTTCAATCCTCATTTCTTTACAAATCCTGAAATAATGATCTACTGCGTTCCTTGATGTAAAGATAACGGCAGTAAAATCCATAGGATTTATTCTGTCTTTGCGGAATTCTTTTGCAGGTACTCCTTCAATTTTAATGAATTGCCGAAAAGATACATCAAGGTTAAATTTTTTAGCCAAATCCCGGTAAGGAGATTTCTCCAGTTCTGAGGGTTGAGGTTGTGTGACAAGAATACTTTTAATTTTCAATGCTTCTTTATTTTTAAGGATCTCTCAACTGATTTTCCGAAGTACATTCTGATCAACTTATCTTCAGGAGTAATAGCTTAAAAACACTTTAGCCAGAACAACAAGTGGTAGAATTTCAAGGGCACAAAGATACACAAATAAAAACAAATAGGAAAATTTGCGTAATGAAATCCCTATCATAAAACCTTTTAAAAACCTGAATAAAAACATTAATCCAAGTAAAAAAAAGCTAAGGTAAAGCAACGGTATAGATTTGAGATAGATGATAAAAGGGAGGAATGGAAACAGTATGAGACCTGTAATAATATTGAAAATTAATATATTAAGAAGATAATCATGTGTGGTTTCCCTGGTTTTGAAAATAAATCCCAAGGTTCTGACAAGAAATATTTTACCAATCCAATAAAGTAATAAAACAGCCAGGAAGATAAAGTAGATGATAATGGTAGGCCAGTTTCCGAAAGGCTTCTGGGTTCCCAGGAGAATATTCGCTTCAAACATCAGAAGGGAGACTCCGATCAGAAAAACCATGGAAAGTGCGAGGGTCATTCTTTCCGTGAAAAGGTTGCCTTCCCGGGTCAGTTGATTTAAAAACCGTTTGGAAATGGGAGACATGCAAACCTGTCGGAATCGTGACGGATAGAAAAATCGGGTCCATGCGATAAGGATCAGGGAAAAAACAAGCAATCCTGTCACCCAGTCGGGCTGCAACCGGTGAATCGGTTGAGGAATCAAAGCATGAGGCCTCAATTCCTGTGATGTAAAGTAGGAAACTTTTGCCGTATCGCAAGGGACGAGGGTCCAATGCATACCCGAAGTGCTGTCGATTGACAGGTTTAATCCTGGATGTTCAAGAAATAGTTCCATATAGCATCATCGGGTGGATCCGCTGTAATATTTATGATTTCCTTACGAACCGGATGTTCAAAGATAAGTTGCCGGGAATGAAGGTGAATAGATCCGTCGGGATTTGACCGTTCGCTGCCGTATTTAAGATCTCCTTTGATGGGGCATCCCATAGCAGCCAGTTGTGTCCGGATCTGGTGATGACGTCCGGTAAGCAACTCTACCTGAAGAAGGTAGTAGCGATCGCTCCGTCCGATCACTTCATATATTAGTTCGGCTTTTTGGGCTCCGGCCAGCAGATGGGTATAAGCAAAACTTTTATTTTTTTCTTCAACTCTTTTCAGGTAATGGATCAAATGCCCTTTTGTTTCGGGAGGTTGATTCTTTACCACAGCCCAGTATATTTTACGGATTTTTCTCTCCTTGATCATTAGATTCAGGCGTGACAAAGCTTTGCTGGTTTTGGCAAAGATTACTGCTCCGCTCACCGGTCTGTCGAGACGGTGAACTACTCCCAGGAAAACATTTCCCGGTTTTCTATCCCTCTTTTTAATGAACTCTTTCAACAGGTCACTTACGGGAACATCTCCTGTTTTGTCACCCTGGATAATCTGGGATGGCCTTTTATTATAAATTAAAAGGTGATTGTCTTCCAGCAGGATTCCCGATTCGACCGGTGGGTGCTTCATCAATATTGTTCCCGTTCATTCGGAAAATCCAATGATTTTACATCATTTATATAACTCGAGACGGATCCTTTGATCTCTTCATAAAGATTATTATATCTCCGGAGAAACCGGGGAGAAAAATCAAGGGTTATTCCAAGCATGTCATGAAGGACAAGAACCTGTCCGTCAACCTCTCTTCCTGCGCCAATACCGATAACTGGGATCTTGATTTCCGAAGTGACACGGGCAGCCAGTTTGGCAGGAATTTTTTCAAGGACAATAGAAAAGCAACCCGCGCGGCTGAGAACATGAGCGTCATCCACCAACTTGGATGCTTCGTCTTCTGTAGTAGCGCGAACTACATAGGTTCCGAATTTATGGATTGACTGTGGTGTCAATCCCAGATGACCCATAACAGGGATCCCTGCTGACAGGATACGGTCAACCGATTCAAGGACCTCTTTCCCTCCTTCCAGTTTTACTGCATCTGCACCGCTTTCCTTCATAATACGGATTGCTGAGCAAAGTGCTTCCTTGGAATTGCCCTGGTATGTGCCAAAAGGCATATCAACGACTACCAATGCTCTTTTAACTGCCCTTACGACCGAAGAGGCATGATATATCATTTCATTCAGTGTAATGGGCAGAGTGGAGGTATATCCTGCCATAACATTGGATGCTGAATCACCGACTAATATGACATCAATCCCGGCACCATCAAGGATTTTGGCAAATGAATAGTCATAAGCCGTCAGCATGGCAACTTTCTCCCCTCTAAGCTTCATCTCCTGAAGAACATGCGTAGTGACTTTTGGAATATTCCGGTAATTTGTACTCATGGCGTACAGATTTGAAAGCAAAACTACTACAAATATTTAAAATATGTTTATCTTTGGCTCTCTTTTAAACAATCAACCATGCGATCATCCCGGATACTGGTGCTTTCTGTCGTACTCGTGCCTTTCCTTTTTTCATGCAACAAAAATCTGAATGTTAACGCTAACTGGAAAGATATTACGGTTGTTTACGGTTTACTCGACCAAAATGATTCTGCGCATTACCTTAAAGTCACCAAAGCTTTTTTAGGTGATGGGAATGCTCTTAGCTTTGCCAAAATTCCTGACTCAAGCTATTACAGGGATTCTCTTGAAATCCGTATGGAGGAATGGAATTATTCCACCCTGTTGAGGACCTTTATTTTCCATGATACCCTTATTTCGAACAAGGAAGCCGGTGATTCCATATTCTATTATCCAGATCAGCATGTGTTTGTTACTTATGGAAAACTGAATGCGGAATATACCTATAAATTATTCATCAGGAATAAGCATACCGGCAAAGAGATTACATCAAAAACGGTCCTGGTAAAGAAATTTTCTATTGATAAACCTGCTTCCTATCCGGCACAGGCAAGTTTTGATTCTTCCAGAAGCTCAGAATTGAAATGGACATCTGCCGTTAATGGACGACGATACCAGCTGGTTATACGTTTCCATTATATAGAAGCTCAGAAAGCTGATACCTCAAAACGTACCGACAAATATGTGGATTGGGTCGTATTTAAAGACATGCTTTCGTCAGATCTCGATGGAAAAACGACAATGACCTATTCACTACCGGGAAGTGTATTTTATATTGTACTGGGCGGGAATATTAAGCCGGATAATACCGTTACACGCGCTGCGCGCGATGTTTCCTATATTTTCAGTGTGGCTTCAGATGATCTGAGTACCTATATTGACGTTACGGAACCATCAAGCTCTATCATCCAGGAACGCCCGCAATTTACTAACATTACGGGAGGGATAGGCATTTTTGCCAGTCGTCATAATAATACAAAAGATAATACAAAAACACTGAGACTGAGCGAAACTACTCTCCGGCAACTCAAAATCAACAGTCATACCTCCAATCTCGGTTTTTAATTTTTTCCTGTCTTTTTGTCACCTTTCTGCCAGGATTATGCTTTGGCATAATGCTTGAGTATTTTATGTCGAAATTCTAAAAATCAATAAACAAATTATAAAATATAATTCAAAATGGGAAAAATAATAGGTATCGATCTCGGGACAACCAATTCGTGTGTGGCAGTGATGGAAGGGAATGAGCCGGTTGTCATTGCGAACAGTGAAGGTAGAAGGACCACCCCTTCAATGGTCGGATTTACGGATAACGGAGAACGAAAAGTTGGTGATCCTGCCAAACGTCAGGCTATTACGAATCCAATCAATACTGTGTTTTCGATCAAACGTTTCATGGGCGAAAACTATGATCAGGTGCAGACTGAAATCAAAAGAGTTCCATATAAAGTCGACCACGGTGAAAATAATACTCCCCGGGTGAATATTAACGGTAAATTATATTCTCCTCAGGAAATTTCAGCTATTATTCTTCAGAAAATGAGGAAGACAGCTGAAGACTTTCTGGGACAGGAAATTAAGGAAGCTGTCATTACAGTTCCTGCTTACTTCAGCGATTCGCAGCGTCAGGCTACCAAAGAAGCCGGTGAAATTGCGGGTCTTGTCGTACGTCGTATTATAAATGAACCTACGGCTGCCGCTTTGGCATATGGACTGGATAAGAAACATAAAGATCTGAAAGTTGCCGTTTATGACCTTGGTGGAGGTACATTTGATATCTCTGTTCTGGAATTAGGTGAAGGCGTTTTTGAAGTAAAATCAACCAACGGGAATACCCACCTGGGTGGTGATGATTTTGACCAGTTAGTCATTGACTGGCTTGCGGAAGATTTTCTGAAAGAAGAAGGTGTTGACCTCCGTAAAGACCCGATGGCTCTTCAACGTTTGAAAGAAGCGGCAGAAAAAGCCAAGATCGAACTTTCAAGTTCGGTCGAAACGGAAATCAACCTTCCGTACATCATGCCGGTGAACGGAATTCCGAAGCATATTGTGAAAAAACTTACCCGTTCCAAATTTGAACAACTGATCGATTCAATGGTTCGTTCAACCATTCCTCCATGCCAGAGAGCATTGCAGGATGCCGGAATGAATCCTTCCGATATTGATGAAGTCATCCTGGTTGGTGGTTCTACACGTATTCCTGTTGTTCAGAAACTGGTTCGCGATTTCTTTGGTAAAGAACCTTCCAAAGGTGTAAATCCCGATGAAGTAGTCGCCGTGGGCGCTGCTATTCAGGGTGGTGTTCTGACCGGTGAAGTGAAAGATGTCCTTTTGCTGGATGTTACCCCTTTGTCACTGGGTATTGAAACACTGGGAGGTGTCATGACCCGTCTGATTGAATCAAATACCACTATCCCGACGAAAAAATCGGAAGTATTCTCAACTGCTGCCGATAGTCAGACTACCGTTGAAATTCATGTTCTCCAGGGAGAACGTCCTATGGCAAACCAGAACAAGAGCATTGGCCGGTTCCATCTTGATGGAATTCCCCCTGCGCCCAGAGGTATACCTCAGATTGAAGTGACTTTCGATATTGATGCAAACGGTATCCTTCATGTGACGGCTTTGGATAAAGCAACAGGAAAATCACAGCAGATCCGTATTGAAGCATCTTCCGGGCTGAATGATAATGATATTAAGAGGATGAAGGAAGAAGCTCAGGCTTATGCCGAATCCGATAAAAAAGTAAAGGAAGAAGTTGATAAAATGAATTCAGCAGATTCTTTAATCTTCCAGACAGAAAAGCAGCTGAAAGAATTTGGAGATAAAATCCCTGCTGATAAACGCAATCAGATCCAGAGCGGGCTCGAAGACCTGAAGACTGCTCATAAAAATCATGACTTAGCCGGTATTGATAAGGCGATGGCAAATCTGAATTCCATTTGGCAAACCGCCAGCGAAGAAATGTACAAAAATGCCCAACCTGGACCTCAGCCTGGCGCACAGTCAGGACCTCAGCCCAACACAGGGCAGTCAGGCCATGACAAAAAATCTTCCGGCGGAAATAATAATGATGAAGTAACGGATGTAGATTTTGAAGAAGTAAAGGATAAATAACAGGGGTTGTTTTTTAGAATTAACAGGCTGTTCCATTATATATGAAGCAGCCTGTTTTTTTTTATGTCCGGAGGCTTGGGCTGCTGAAAACACGGGAAATTCATTTTGCATAAAGTCGTTTTCAGAAATCAATTAACAAACGGTTAATATTTTCTGTTACTTTTTAACAAAAATTTTTATAATCTTTGTTTAAAAATCAAAGATGAATTAAAAAAGAAAAAGTATGAGGCATTTTTTACTCACTGTGGTCGCTCTTTTTATTTTCTTGTCCGGGTTCGGACAAACAATGACGGAATTAGTGGTTCCAAAGTATTTTGGATCTAAAAGTGCAAGCAGCGCAAATAACGGACGTACACCTTTTGCAGTCTGTATTCGTTTGGATGGTCTTACCCCGAATCAGGCTTATGATGTTAGGGCAGGAATCGGCCTTGTTTCGGATGCAGCTGGCAGCTTTGGAGCCGGCAATATTTGGGTGAATGGTTCTTTTCAATCTTCCAACCTGCTGAATTGCTTTACCACTGATGCTTCCGGAAGCAGCGGGCCTTTCTGGATTTTTTTTCAACCTACAGGAAACGGAACCCGTTTTGATGCTGGTCAGACCCATAATCTGAGGATCGGAATAGTAACCAATGGAGGAACCATGCCTTCATCTCCGACTTTCGTTGGAGCCAAGGTTATGACCGCACTGGATATACCTGCTACAGCAAGAACTGCCGGTACATCTGATGACGGGGCATTTGTTAAAGGCTCCGCATCACCTACTGTCACCGGGAAATATGTCTTATTATATGATAATGTTAACGGGTCCGGTGACCCTCTGTTCGCCTATATGGTCCGGCAGGCATTACCTACACAGACTTCCTATAACTCGGAGCTGCCAGCTCTGATAAAAGATATCTTTTCTCAGTCGGGAACCAGTGCAGTGGGGGATTATCCTGCTATTATCCCCATTGGATCCAATAATCCGAACGGTGTCCGCAGAATTGAAGCCCGGAATTCCGATAATACCATTTATGCCTTTAATACCGATTCTGACGGGATCTGGCCAAGCGGTGGAAATACAACCACACCTGCCCGCCGCGATGTTGTTATTATTACCATGGGAGATGCACCTCTTACTCCTGCAGCAACTCTGCCCGCACTGACTACAAACGCAGTAATAAATATTACCTGGAATTCAGCTACCGGCGGAGGTGATGTGTCCGGTGACGGCGGTGCAGCCATCACAGCAAGGGGAATATGCTGGGCTACAAATCCTGCTCCGACTCTTTCTGATAACTTCACTTCAGAACCTGGAACCATAGGACCTTTCACAAGCCAGATGACAGGCTTGAATGCCCAGACAACTTACTATGTCAGAGCATATGCTACCAATTCGGCAGGAACAGCCTATGGAAACCAGGTCGTTTTTTCGACCGCTTGCTTACCCAATGCTCCGGTGCCTGATTTCTTTGCAAGTAATTTAAATATTATGGTCGGAGATTCCATCAGCTTCTTTGATAATTCAACCTATTGCCCGACCCGGTGGGACTGGTCATTTGTCGGAGGAATGCCTTATGCTTCCTCGGATACTAATCCTCATTATATTCACTATGATTATCCCGGAATTTATAATGTTTGTCTGACAGTTACAAACGCTTATGGCAGCCAGACAGCATGCAAAATGGGCTATATTACAGTAAATGCTCCGCCTCCTCCTACCAATGCAAAAATTGTCATTTCAGAAATCATGTATAATCCTCCTGAATCAGGTCAGGATTCATTGGAATTCATTGAACTTTATAACAATGACACAGCAGCCATAAACCTTCATAATTACTATTTTTCAAATGGCATCCAATATACTTTCCC
>JAUZOW010000041.1 GCA_030706225.1 Bacteroidota bacterium
AGTACGGAGCCGAGATTATCAGTATCAATGATCAACCCGCGAAAAATGTCAGGGATACGGTTGAGGTGCTCTTCGGGGATTCCAACCCTGCTACCCTGGAATGTAAGAGAATGAACCAGGACCGTCTGGTAGGGAGAGCTCCAGTCGGTAAATCCATGAAAATAAAGTTCCGGAACCGGGGATCTGCGGATCCTGTCGAGACCACGATCGTTGCAGTTGACGACCACTATGAATCTTTCGATAAAACCACGAT
The DNA here is from genome assembly GCA_030706225.1 of Bacteroidota bacterium. Taxonomy (GTDB): domain Bacteria; phylum Bacteroidota; class Bacteroidia; order Bacteroidales; family FEN-979; genus JAUZOW01. Next base: position 254 of record JAUZOW010000041.1, read on the forward strand.
GGGGTTTGTGGAGCCCGGTCCGATAGTATCCTATAAGATCCTGGACCCGGAAAAGTATGGGTATCTCAAAATGACCGACATGGGAACGGATTCGGCAAGCCGGGCGGAACACTATCAGACGTTCCGGGAAGCCATCACTGAGTTCAATAACGCCGGCTCCAGAGGTATGATCCTCGATTTACGAGTCAACAGGGGTGGATACGATATGCTGGCAGCTGTGCTGAGCGGCTTTTTTCAGACGGATACCTCCTTGTATGAATATAACTACCTCTATGATTATGATAGCCATTCATTCAGCATAAACCCTTACCCGGTACCGCATTTTAAACCTGCCAACCTGGGAACCTATTTCAACCCGAATTATCCTGATGGAGCTTTGTTCATTGAACCCTCGGGACAAACATTTTCAAAGCCCGTGATGGTGCTTGTCAGCCCCCGCGCGGTTAGCTCAGGTGAAGGACTTCCAATGATTCTCAAGCGCAACCCTGGAAATAAAATCATTGGTTTCCACGGAACAAATGGCTCTTTTGGGATCCTGATCGGAATCCCCGGAATTGATCAATACTATTTTTTCCCTTCCCGTTCCGATATGTACATCCGTTTCCCATGGGCTCTGTCAGCTGACAAGAACCTGAAAGTACAGATCGATAGCGATTCAACAATGACCGGTGGCGTCACTCCCAATATCCTTATTCCTATGACCGACTCCATCATGGATCTTATGTATGTCGACAGTATTGATGTAGAGCTGAACCGTGCAATCCAGGAGCTGAATTCTCTTCAGGGGATCGGTGAGAATGCAACAGGTTCACAGGATGTTATTCTGGATCAAAACTACCCGAATCCTGCCGGAGAAAATACAGTGATTACCTTTTGTCTGAAACAACCTTCCGATGTTTCGCTTACGGTTCAGGATCTTTACGGAAGAAGAGTCCAAACTCTTCTTTCCGGTTTCCAGAAGCCCGGAAAACACAGTGTGACATGGGAAACCAAAGGACTTGCTTCCGGTTTATACATATACAAACTTCAGGCGGCTGGAAGGATTGTTTCGCGAAAGATGATTCTCAGATGACAAGTAGTGAAATATTAATTGCTTTATGAAAAAGCTGTTTTTACTTTTCTTCTCTCTTCTTCTCCTTTTTTCTCTTCCGGATATTATCGCCCAAAAGGGAAAAAAGAATATTGTTCACCCGGAACTCCCGAAAACACGCTCCCAGGATTTTATATTACATCATACCGGGTATACTCTGTCGTATAATAAAACATATCATGTAGCCAACTGGGTGGCATATGAACTGACGGCAGAGGAAACGGTTCCCGTGGTGAAAAGGAATAATCATTTTGTACCTGATCCCTTGCTGGGAGAAGGATCTGCGTCCAATGCGGATTATAAAGATTCAGGTTATGATCGTGGACACCTGGCACCTTCAGCGGATTTGTGCTATTCGAAACAAACCATGTTGGAATCATTCTACTTGTCGAACATAACCCCTCAGGAACCTGCCTTCAACCGTGGGATCTGGGAACACCTGGAAGAACAGGTCAGACAATGGGCGGTGGATGACAAGGATGTTTATGTAGTTACCGGAACCATCCTGACGCCCGGCCTTCCGGCTATTGGACGCGACCGGATCACAGTTCCACGCTGTTTTTTTAAAGTCATTCTCGACTATACCGAACCCGACGTAAAAGGTATCGGGTTTATAATTCCCAATAAAGGCTCCGACTTGCCATTACAGCATTATGCAGTCACGATAGACAGTGTTGAAAAAGTAACCGGTATAGATTTCTTCTATCAGTTGCCTCAACCTCGCCAGGAGATGATAGAAAGCAAGGTGGACATTAGGAAATGGAGAATGAAGTGAAATTTATGGATTATGAAACATATACAACATCTTTTCCTATTTTGTTTTATTGCTTTAATGGCGATCTCGTGCAAAGACAAAACGGAAACCACACATCTTTACAGTGAATTTGAAAACGGAAGAAAATATATTTACGATTATGTCCCTGTGATATCGATCTCGGGAAGCTGGAAGCAGATGGGAAGACAATACGGTCATTTCCTTTCGGGAAATATTCTTGAGGTTTACAATACAGTGGCACCCTATAAGGACAGATATAACCTCGGGTCAGGAAGGAACAATGCAGAGCTTATAGAAGAGTTGTATCAGTCATATTCCTCGACGTATAAGGATTTTTTCGAAGGGATGTCCGAAACATCGGGTCTGACTCTGGATCAGCTTAAAACAGCTAATTCGCTTGAAATCGTACTGATGTTGGGAACCGGAATTTACCCGACACGATGTTCGTCCATTGCTGCCTGGAACGACTATACAACCACCGGTAAAGTCCTGTTCGGAAGGAATTACGATTACAATTCGGAGTTCATTTCGCTGAATAAAGACATTGTAGTTACGGTATTTCATCCTGACAACGGAGAAATTCCCTTTGCCATTTGTACCTGGGCCGGATGCATTTATGCATCGACGGGCATCAATCAGAAGGGCATCTTCGCGGAAGAAAACGATTGTTCTCCTCATGACAAGCAGGCTGCAGGATTTTATGTGACCGGCGACCACCTCAATCTTAAAGTCTGGGTAAAAGACGACGCCCGTCTTTTATCCATGCTGGGCAGTTGTCGTACCCTTGATGAAGCAGATACCTGGATGAAAAACAACCTGCCATGTTATCCGCATGGAATCGGGATTGCGGATAAGAATGAAGGAAGAGTTTATCAATGGGACATTCCGGACAGGGTTCCGCATGCTCCCTTTGCCCGTCAGGAAAAAGGATTAATGGTCCAGACCAATCACTACTTTACTGTTCCTGAAGGCTGGAACCTGGCGCCTTATGAAGAAGCCGACAGCTCAGGATCCGCAATTCCCGGGGGAAGTATACCCCGTTTACAACACTTGCTCCAGCTTGCCCGTCACGATAAAGGTTCTATAAACCTGGCAAGGATGTGTGAAATCATGGATATGAAATATGAGAACGGTGGAGCTACGGTTGATGGAACGCTCTATCAAATCGTATGCGAACCCGGTACACTCACTTTTAAGCTGAAAACCAAGGCAAAACAGGATAGATGGGTAAACATCCCATTATCGGAATTACTAAAAGGGTTTTAAACGCGAGACGATTACCGGTACTCTCTTTTTACAAATTTCTTAAATCCGTCGATCACTCCGGATGCCCAGTGCGCTGTATAGCCCATGTGTTCGCATTTCCCGGTTGTCTTTGTTGCCCAAATGATATTGCGGTTTGAAATGTCAAAGAATACAACCCAGGTAAAGGCGGTTTCCTGCTTCTTGTTGAAATTCTCAGGGATCAGGACAAGGCCTACTCCGGATTTATCGGTCAGAGTGTAGCTTTTAACGGCTTTTTCCACAGTATCGATAGGAAAAGAATAGTCGGGGGAAATGATGAAATTGGGATCGGCTTTGATTGAAATATTCTGTATATCGTCCCGTTTGTCGGAAAAGTTTCTTTTCCGCATAGCCGGCTTTACATATCGATGAGCAGGCATTTCTTTTTCCAGAAACGCAATCCAGGCCGGAGGATATGTTATGCTGATGCTTGTACTTTTATATGTATTGGCGCCATCGGAAATACGGACATGCGAAAAGTCGGCTCCGTAATAGATCAGCGTGTCACAGGCTCTTACCCGGGCCGGATTGTTGTATTTATCTGTATTATTACCTTTTTGTGCAAATGTTATACCGCAGAAAATAAAGGAACTGGCAAGAATAGATAACAAGATTTTTTTCATGCTGAGGTTTGTATTAATGATTTATTTTATTTCTTATATATGTCTTTATATGCAGACGGCATCCTTACTTTTTCGAAATGTAAAATTAAAACAGTCCAGTGAAATTTCCCAAAATTTCCGCTAAATATTGTCACTGAAAGTCCGCCATTTCATTTCCCGGTAAGTATCAGGATCACTGTTTCACTACTTTCAGTAATTGTCAATATCTTTGCGGAAATGCTTTTTGAACCATTTTGTGGGCAAAGATTGTTGATACCGGTAAAAGTTGTGTGGAATTCCTGATTGGGAATCTTCGGAAACTTCCATATGAAAAGAAGTTTATCGAAAATTTACTCCGTTGGTTACCATACCTGATCGGTTCAATTCTTACCGCAGTCATTGTAGTTTCCTATTCAAAGCTGTTCGATTATTCAAGTTCGCTTTCTCATTATATTAAGGATAATTTCCCATGGCTTTTTTTTATCATTACACCCGTGGGATTACTGGCAGGATGGCTTATTGTACACTTTCTGGCTCCCGGTGCCGGCGGAAGCGGGATACCTCAGCTGATGGCGGCTGTTAATGCCCAAAGGGATCCTAAAAGGACCAGTACCGGATTTCTGGTAGGCGGGAGAGTATTGTTTGCAAAAATCGTAGGGAGTCTCATTGCCCTGCTGGGAGGAGGGGTGATCGGCAGGGAAGGCCCGACCATACAGATCAGCGGCTCAGTTTATTATGTCACTCATAAGTTTCTCCCGAAAGACTGGCCCAAAATGGACAGGGAAAGGATGTTGATTGCCGGTGGAGCTGCCGGACTTGCAGCTGCTTTTAACACCCCTCTTGGTGGAATTGTATTCGCTATTGAGGAACTGTCAAGATCAAACCTCAATGCGATTAAATCTACTCTTCTTTATGCGGTAATTTTCTCAGGAATGACGGTACAGTGGATTCTTGGGCCCTATCTTTATCTGGGTTATCCCCATCTGGATGTTGGAGGATTTAGTATGATCGGGTATGTCATCCTGTTTAGCGCTGTTGCAGGTATTGCCGGCGCTGCCAATGGGAAGCTCATTTTCTGGTTGGTAAGTTTTGTAAAAAAAATTAAGAAAATTTCAATCCGTATATTGTATATTCTTGGATCCGGCCTGGTTGTCGCTACTCTGATCTATTTTAATGAAAATTCAGCTTTTGGTCCGGGTAAGGACGTTATGAATGACATCCTTTTTGATAAAAGTACGGAGGGAATCAATATCTTTCTTTTTATCAGCCGTTTTTTTGCTACCATAATCTCTTATGCAACCGGAGTTGCCGGCGGAATCTTTGCACCGTCATTGTCCTCCGGATCCATTCTGGGAAAGCTCATGATGGACCTCTTCAACCTGGATCCACAGAATAAAGTCCTGATTTTAGTCGCGATGATAGGCTTTTTGACCGGAGTGACACGTACTCCTTTTACTTCATCCATATTGGTACTGGAAATGACCGACAGCCATTCGGCTATTTTTTTGTTTATCCTGGCAGGATTGATATCTTCTGTCACGGCAAGAATCATTGATAAAAAGCCGTTGTACAGGAAACTTGAAATGGGATTTCTGTAAAGGTTATTTGAACTTTTGAACAATGTTGTTCGACATCCGGATACAAAATGCCAGATTCAAGATTTTATATTTTTAATTCCGGCATATGAAGGAGAGAACCGGAAAACCATTGAAAACACCAGCAAAGCACAAAAATTAAGAGCTATGGATGTCGCATACAAAATATTACCAATTCCGGCCAGGGAACACATTACACCTCCAAAAAAGAACGATGAGGCTCCCAGTATGGCGGAAGCGGTTCCGGCCAGCTCGCGGTTTGATTTCAATGCCATCGCAGTAGCAATTGGATTAATTAAGCCAGTGAACAGAAACATGATAAAGATCGAGATTTCAAAGATAATGTAAGAGTTTACCAGAATTAAAATCAATGAAGTAATGATACTCATGATCAACAATCCGGAAGCCCCAAAATAAAGAGTTTTTCTCTCGTTTTTAAAACAGGAAGATAACAGAGTCCCTGCAGTAATGGCGATGGTGTTGGTCCCAAAAAACAAACTGTATACAAGAGGTGAAAGTTTGTAATATTCCTGAAAGATAAATGGAGATGATGAAATAAAAGCGAACAGGACACTCATCGAAAACGAAAATATCAGAACATATAAGAGAAATGTTTTGTTTTTCAGGGTGACAAGCAAATTATTTATCATGTTATTCGACAAATCGCTATTCCTCTTCTCTCGGGGTAAAGATTCCTTCAATCCCAATGAGCAAAAGAGAAAAATTAATCCCATTCCCAGCAAGAATACGAACTCTCCTTGCCATGGGGCGAAAGTCAGAATAATGCCTCCTAAAATGGGAGCTACGGCGGGAGTAAATCCCAGTATAGCAGTGTTAACCGACAATGCCCTGGAAAAATCCTGCCCAGAATAAGTATCTGTCAGGACTGCACGTGAGATCACCATCCCTCCTGAGCATGAAAAACCCTGGATAAAACGGAATACAATGAAAGCCTGTACGTTTTTTGAATAAATGCACAACAGGGTGGAAAATAAGAATAACAAAAGACTTATCCATAAAGTGGATTTTCGTCCGTATTTATCGCTTAATGGTCCGATAATTAATTGTCCTGTCGCTATTCCTATCATAGTAGCCATTAGGCTTATTTGTATTTCAGAAGCAGAAGTGCCAAAAAATTTCGTAAGGGCAGGGAACCCAGGTAAATAAATGTCAGTCGTCAATGCCGGAAGTCCGACAAGAAAACCCATTAAAATAATTGGAAATGAAATAGATGCAATTTTTCTCATCAGGTGAAAATATTTTGCAAAAATATTTGTTTAACCTGTCTGAGAAATTGCCAAATGACAAGAAAGCTATTTGATTTTTTTTCTGAGCCGGCTAAGTGAAGTTTGCGTGATCCCCAGGTACGATGATAGGTATTTCAGAGATACTCTTTGGATATAATCTGTTTTAAGAACCGCTTTTTTATAACGTTCGGTTGCATTTTCCGTTTGCAAAAGGGTAACATTATCAACTACCTTTAAGAATGCCTTTTCCCAGATCTGGCGACCAAAAGCCTGGAATTGTGGAAATTCCTCATAAAGTCGGTCCATTTTCCCGGATTCAATAGTAATCAGTGTAGTTTCTTCAATCGCTTGAAAACTGAAGCTGGATGGAGTCAGAAATTTAATACTCGGAAGTTCAGCAATAAATTCGTTCTCGAAAGCAATCCAAAGGGTTTTATCTTTAGGCTCATCACCTGAAAAGATGCGGATGGCGCCGGAAGCAATGAAATAATAAGAAGAAGCAACCTGTCCGTGTTTCAAAATAAATGTTCCTTTCTTCAGCTTCTTTTTACTAAAGTTGGATAATATGACACGTAAATCTGCATCGTTAATATCAATCAGGGATCTGATATAATTTGCAAGCCTTATCATTCTCTTCCCTCTGTTATTCGGATTTCCTTCTTCAATGCTATACTTCTATAATATCTGCCAGTTGAAAATCGATGACTTTTCTGAGTTCAGCCAGACTCATTTCAACCTGGTATCCTATTTTCCCGGCACTGAAGAATATCGTATTGAACCGGGATGCAGATTCATTGATAGTGGTGAGGAAATTCTTTTTCATTCCGACAGGAGAGCATCCTCCATGAATATAACCGGTAACGGGAAGCAGTTCCTTCATTTTAATCATATCGATGGATTTTTCATGCACACTGGCAGCAGCTTTTTTTAGGTCCAGTTCCATAGCGGCCGGAATCATGAAAACATAATGATTATTAGTTTTACCTTTAGTTACCAGTGTTTTAAAAACACGATCCGGATTCTGGTTCAGCGCTTCAGCTACTTCAACACCACTCAGGGCATCGGTATCCGCGTAACTGTAATACTTATAAACAACCTTTAACTTATCCAGAAGACGCATCACATTGGTTTTGTATTCCATGTGGCAGAAGTTTGGCACCAAGTTACTAATTTTCGGGAAAATAAAGGTATAACCCACCCCGGCCCTCCCTGAAACCAGGAAGGGGCAGGGGTGGGTTATAAAATAAATCAATCCCTGATTATCTTTCCACTTGTCGTGTTCTTTCCAATACGTAACCGGTAAAAATATAAACCTTCCGGCAGAGAACTCAGGTCAGCTTTGCCATTGTTGATGTTGGCGAATTCCATGACCTGACGGCCTGTGAAATCATAGATGGTCAATTGATCAATGTTTTTCACTCCTCCAAAAGTGATCGTACCTCTTGTCGGGTTGGGATAGATCCTGACATCCTGGGTTTCCAATGTATTGATGCCAAGTCCTACCGTATCGGCGTATGCCGACTGGAATACCATACCGGATGCGGGATCCTGAAGCCATACGGCTACCTTAAGGTCGTTCCATCTCTCAATATTCCTGTTCGACAGACTCTGGGTGTATTCCAGGTGGGTTGTATTCCCGTCGGTTAGTGCCACCTCTGTTCCGTTTCCATCCGGAATCATAATCATCAGCGAATTGTGAAACACCGTTTCTCCGTTGGTCGCAACATTCCTGTAAGTCGATGCCTCGACTAAAGCAATATGTGCGATCAGATTTGCATTGATCATGGAATGGATGTCAACTTTGATGGTAATGCCGGTATCCTGGACAATATCGATGGGGAAAAAGTTATGATGAGCCTGGATGGTCATGAAAGCAGGATTAGCCCTGGATATATTAAAATTCTCCATTACCGTGGTGTCTGTGGGTATCTGTTTCCCATCAAGATAAACGTCCGGTACATAGTTGACATTATAATAATTCATCCGGAGGTATCCGTCATGAATGGCATAAGGATCGCCTGTCCCTGGCCAGGTCATAGGATAGCGGATGAGCGTAAACTGATTTCCATAATTTTCAATGAAAGGATCGAAAGTGGTCGTATCGAACAAAGCACAGGGACCGCAGGTAGAGCTGGTGAAATCTTCAAAAAGAGGACGACGGGCTGCAAACCCGCTTGCCGTGTGGAATGTCATTGACAATGTATCGTTGGAAAGGTTTTGGTCGGAACCGTTTCCGTTAACATTTCCGAGATAAACAACAACGTTATGATCTCCTGCAGAAGGGTTCATGGAATCTGCACAGGTGAAAGTATAACTTTCACCAAAAGCCAGGTTCAAGCCGGTTATCGATGTCTTTTTCGCGGTTGCATTATCCAGCGACCAGCTTATATCCAACGATGTTATGACATTGAATCCCATATTCAAAAAAGTCCCTATTACGGGTATGGTTCCGGAATTATATACCGGTATATCCAGTTTTGACAAGGCACAATCTCTGTCGAGACCCACACTACAGTTAATATTATCAATGTACCAGTAATTCAGATTATAGGAATCGCCGCTGAAAAAGAGACAAAATTGAAAATCAGCTGCACCCACGTCGGAATTGGTAACCATTACAGAGTGGACTTCCGGTCCAATGGAGGATGACACGTCAACGCTGTAAACGGTATTCCATAATCCTCCTCCTTTCCGGGTAGCGACTCCAATGGTATATCCTCCTGCATAATTGTCGACATACTGATTAAAAGAAATCATAACCTTGGTGATACCTGCTGTATTTATAACCGGAGAGATTAACCTGGAATCTCCGATAAAATCGGGTGACCAGTAAAACATCGCTTCAGGAGCTGTTCCACCGGCCATTGCCGAAGGTAAGGTATACCAATTCGCAACATTTTCATCAATGGTCCATCCTGCAGGAGGCATGTTGCCTGAAGAGAAATTTTCAGTAAGCAATGTCTGGCTGGAGACAAAGATTGATAATGCCATGAATATGGCAAAAAGTAAAATTTTTGATCTCATAAGCATCTGCGTTTTAGGATTGTTTTTAAAAAGAGTTGATTTTCTGTTATATATGAAAATTGTCTTTTTAAATCCTGTATTAATGTCGCACAATGAACTTTTTCGTGCGCAGAGCTATTCCTTCTTCAATGAGTGAATACAAGTATACCCCATCTTTCAGATCTCCTGTATAAATGTTTGCTTTCCCGGAGTTGCCGGTAAGAGGTACTTTTTCCCAAACCACACCTGTCAGGTCACGGATCACAATATTTCCCGTCAGACCACAGGTAAAGCGATAATCGACCAGAATATGGGTGTTGGCCGGATTTGGAGAAGCATCCAAGATGAAAGTGTCTGTTCCGGAGTTTTCAATTCCAACGGGGAAATGTGCGTAATTAATGTTCATGCAAACAGAATCTGACGGGTTGGCTTCGTCATAAAAGACATACCTGATCAGGTCATACCCTGAAATACCCATGGGCTGAAGGTGTCCTGAGAAGTCGGTTGAATCGGTTTTACCCGGATCGATCTTGATGGCTTGCAGTGAGACATAAACATCCGGGTTGTAACATAGTCCCCAGCAAAAGGTATTGACGGTCCCGGGTGTGAGGTGAAGTTCTACTTTCTTGACTTTGACTGTAAGCGGGACAGCAGCATTGTTAGTGACATAGGCATATACGATGAATTCATCTGTACCTGAATTCCCATGCGGAGTGATCGTGGAATTATTGGGAACCACCCCTTCACTGTTGGAAAGAGTCAGAGACTGGGATCCGGCGCTGACAGATAACATTTCCGCCAGAAAAAGAAAAAGAAAGATCTTTTTCATGATGAGGTGACTGATGTTTATTTTGTTGATTAGCAGTTAAAAATAGTAAAAATGTAAGATGTTGTCAAATTTTTTTTTATTTTTCACTGACCTTCCGGGGGATGCAGGTTTTACGGATTCATGTCAGAATCTGTAAGGGATTTTTAGTTATCTTCAAAGAAAAAATCAAAAGGTATGTACCGATTTCTCGATCTCTTTTTTATCATATTTCATACCCTGCTGATTTTTTTCAATCTCTTCGGCTGGATCTGGAAGCCATTACGGAAAGCTAACCTCATCACACTTTTGCTTACCGGGGGATCCTGGTTTATTCTGGGAATTTTTTACGGGATCGGTTATTGTCCGCTTACCGACTGGCACTGGGATGTCCTGCAGAAGCTGGGGCAAACGGAAATGCCTTCGTCATATGTCAGTTATCTGATTCATCGCTTAACCGGTTATCTTCCGGGAGTCAGGCTGACGGATACACTTACGGTTGTCATGTATTTTCTGGCGCTGGCTGTTTCGGTGTTTGTAAATGTGAGAGACATTACACGGAGAAAGAGAACTTCCGGATTCCCCGAATAAAAATACTCGTTTACGGGAATTTTAAAACCAAAACCTGTTTGACGTCCCGTCAGGCGGTTTTTTCCTTTTTACCTCTTGCCAGGGAGGCGAAAATACCGAAAAAACTGAACACGCCGAAGATTATGAACAGTAACCTTACACAGTTTACAAAAGATGCATGCGTGGAAGGTGTTATGTGTGCATCACCGATGAAAAGGTGAATCATCAAAGTAGCCAGTCCGAGACTCATCATCTGCCCGGTCAGACGCATGGTGCCCAGTGTGGCAGAAGCTATTCCGAGGTATTGCTTGCCGACGGATCCCATAATGGCATTGGTGTTGGGCGAAGAGAACAATCCCAAACCACTGCCAAGGACTACCAGGCTTATACTGATGAAGAGATTGGAAGTTGATTCCGTAATAAATGAAAGCATAATCAGTCCCACAACGGAAATGGCCATCCCCAGTGACGACAGAATACGCGGATCGTACTTGTCGGACCAGCGTCCTGAAAAAGTGGAAACCAGCATCATCAGCACAGGCTGACTTATCAATAAAATACCTGTATCGCGCGGAGACATGCCTTTGACATATTGCAAATACAGACTCAGGATAAACGAAACCGCAAAGGTTGTGGCATAATTAATAAAAGCTGATAAATTGGAAAAAGCAAAAATCCGGTTACCTTTAAACAAACGAATTTCCATAACCGGATACCTTTCACGCATTTCGATAACAATAAAAAAAATCAAAAGTCCTGTACCGGCTATCGTAAGTATAATAGCATGCAAATCAGGTATTTTAGAAAAACCGATCATAAGTGCAGAAACAGCAACCATATACAGAAAGGTACCTTTGAAATCGAAAGTATTCAGACTGGCTTTTTCATGATCCTTCGGTAAAAAGACATTTGCCAGAATCATAACTGTCAGCTCAAACGGAAGTAAAACCCAAAAGATACTCCGCCATCCCCATGTTTGGGTAAGGAATCCTCCGATAACCGGTGCCAGCGACAGTCCCAGATATACCGCAGCGACATTGATACCCAGCGCTTTTCCTCGTTCACGGGATGGGAAAAGGTGAGTAACAATAGCCATTCCGGTAGCGTACAGCATAGCGGCTCCCACTCCCTGAATGGCACGCATGATGATCAATATTATTCCCCGGTTTGACAAACTGCACAGGATAGTCGTTATAAAGATGATGCCGTTACCCCAGATAAAAATCCGCTTCCGGCCATATAAATCCGACAATTTGCCAAATGGGACAAGAAAAACAGCCGACGAGAGAAGGAACGCCATGGCAACCCAGCTAAGCGTTACCGCATTCATCAAGAATTGACGGCCAATTCCCGGCAAGGCAATATTGATGGAAGCCGATAAAAAGGGATTGACAAAAGAGGTGAATACTACAGAATAAAGAACGATTGACTTATGACTTTTTGTTATTCGCATTCAGAGTTAATTTTTCAATTCAGGCCATTGGATAATCCATAACGGGTCTGTTCATTATTGCAAAGGATATCCTGCCTGATTCCGCAATAATAGCTAAAATAGTTGAAATAATAGACTCTTGTGATTATTCCGGAGCAAAGTCGGCCAGTGATTCCGGAGTAAAGTAGGCCACTATACGCAAAGGCAACATGGGATCGTATAAGGGGAAAAACCTATACAATGTCAGGTTTTCGACCTGATTCGGGATTTTGGTTTCGCTCCTACGGAGCTTTTAAGAGTTTTTCTTTTCTAAATTTGAGTTTGATGACAAACATAACATAGCTCCGTAGGAGCGATACCGGAATCATCAAATACATATTTTATTTTGAAATTAATTTGATAATCATTCACCTATGTTCGGAATAAAATTTTGTGAATAAGAATAAATGTTTATTTTTGACAGTTGCAATTATTTTTCACGATTTTAAATCTGCATTTATATGGATAATTTTAGAAGAAGTCACCGATTTTGTATGAATGCCATTTTAAAGAGTTTTCTTCTTGTTAATTTCCTGCTGATAGTATCATCAGCGGGAGCTTTTTGTCAGTCAAAAGAGACATTCCTTGGAATTGAAGGAGGAGGAGGTGTTTCTTTTGTGCGAAATTATTTCTTTTCCTCGGTAAGCGGGAATTTATCCATGAACTATAACGTTGGAATTTTCGGCCAGTTTCCTCTTAATAAGACACTGGCAATAAAACCTGTTGTAGCCATCCACGAAAAGGGTTATGCAGAAGAAAATTCCAGTAATACAAAAAATTTATTGTTTTTGGATATTCCAGTTTTGTTGAAGATAAGTTTCGGGCCCAAAAAATATTTTTATTTTGAAACCGGTCCATATTTTGCTTATTTGATTCGGGCTGAATCTAAGAATTCATTCGCTTCCGGAGAAGAAACCTCGAATTCTTATAATAACTATCGACATTTCGATGGGGGTCTTGCGTTAGGATTTGGTGCAATGTTTCCTGTTTATAAAAATTTAAATTTATCTGTTGATATCCGCGACGAATATGGTTTCTGTGATATTCAGGAAAAGTACCTGCAATATGATCTTCATGGGAATTCTTATAATGCGACGACGCCGTATTATACAAATTCAACTTTTCTCAATATTGGAATCGCTTATAGATTCGGATCTGATTGATGAACCAGAAGTTTTTCTTTGATTCTTGATTGGTTAATTTCTGACAAATCCTCCGCCGATCCCACCGGCGCTTTTTTTCATCTCATTCCTGCTTACCCTTATCTGGGATCGGATCTCTGCTGATGTTCTCGGAGATCAGGATTTGACTTCTCCGGCCGTATTCCTTCTGCAGGATCTCGAACAATCGCTGGGATTAGTCATAGAATGATTGATCGACTTTGCTACAGAAATAGTGGCCGACTTTGACCTGAATAATCAAACCTTGTACTTTTTCTCGAAAAGTTTTCTAATTTTGTAATACATGGTTTGTCTTTTAAACTGTGTCGTCATAAGCCTTTTTCTTTTTTGGTTTGCACCTTAAAGTTAAAAGGCTTTGACGTTTTATGCGACAAACCAGGGAATCTTATTTACGAAAATACAGGGATTGTTATTTACCGTTTACATCGTGACGCGTGACGCGTGACACGTGAGGCGAAAAAAAGTTCGGAGTTCGGAGTTTCAGATTGATTATTCCGGACAAAGTAGGCCACCTTTTCCGAACAAAATTGGCCACTCATTCCGGAGCATGCTGCCCCCCCCATTATATGATAGTACGACATAAATGTTAAACGAGGACTACTTTGATAATTTACTCAATTTGTTTAATAAGGTCGAGAGCTTTTACGAAACCTTCCCCACAAAGACCAAATTGATAATTGATTAAATCAACTAACCCATCATTGACTCTTTGAAGTTTTTAATCTTTTCTCTGTTGGTAATATTCTGAGTCCAGAATGAATAAGTTCCAGAATACAATCCACCTTTAAATACTGGATTATCAATTTGGTAATGAATTAACGGATGTCGATAATCTTGTAAGTCTTTATGGTCTTGGTTGGAAAAATTCGACAACCAGTTAAAGTCCTCTGAATTAGATAAATATATGTACTTACCATTTCTGATATCTTTATTTAAACTCGAAATCAAATTTACAAAGGAAAGATTCTTATCAGTAACCTTTGTGGGTTTGATGAATTGAAAAAGAAGGAAACCAATTCTCTCTCAATACGAATAAAGATTTTCTAACGATAAAGTACAGAATTTTAAATAATTCCAATCATACAAATTAAGAGTAATATCATACATTGTTCCGATTGATTCATGTCTTATATCCCTAAGATAGTCACTGGTGTATTTTCTGTAAAGGTTAACATTTGAAACCAGAAACATTAGTGGTTCATAAGAGGTCATGATTTCGTGATGGTAATAAAAACTACTGGTATGAACCTGTTTTTGATTTGACCTTGATACTTTTCCCCAAATCTCTGTGAATTTCCCAAAATCTGTACTTGGATTATCCTTCAGACTTTTAAAACCCAATTTTTTGTACAGGTCATTCATCATATAATTGTATAAATTAATGATTTTCTGTTCCCCTGTCCAATATTCAATCGTTTCAATTCTGACTTCATTCAAATAATCAACTTTTAAAGTCAAGTCATAGATGACTTGAACTTCAACAGTTGGATAATTGTTATTTACATAGAATGACAGATTACCATTGACAGAAAAATCACCCTCAAATCTTATAAACAAATCTCCATCAATATTCTCAAGTGGTCTGTATGTAAATGGAAAATCCCAAACAATTCCTTTTTCGTCTGGTGTAAACCGGACTGAATTCAATTCAAGATTTAAAAATTCCTTTGGAATAAATTCTTTGTAAAGTCCTTTATGTTTCCATATATTCTTTAAAGGAGAAAAGTCATATTTACATTTCACGATATAATCCAAAATATCGTTTTCAACTTTGTTATCTGGAATGAATTTTGTCATATCAGACGACCTATTGAGATTAATAATAAAAGGAGAATTCAGTTTGCATTCGTTGGTATTCCTCGAATTCAATTTTGTTTTTGTCGCGTAATGCTTTGTGAATTTAGTTTTATTTTTTCTTGTCTCATTTATAGTTAGATAATTCCTGCTACGTGATCTGTTTTATTAGTTTTGTGTCATTTTAGCTATCTCATTCCAATAAAAGAATGCTTCGATATTGGATTTTTTGAGTTTGTTGAGTTTCGTATTTAATGGTTCATTAATGACAGTATTCCGTAATGGCTCGATATTTTGAGGGTCGAAATGAACAGCTGTTGTCACTCCATTATCAATCAGCACAGAAAGATAGGCTGCTTTAGAAGCATTGATTATGGCACTGTCGATATTGTATTTCTCGCAATGGATAAAACTTTGTATTCTTTTTGTTCCTGTCTGAAGGAGCTTGAACGTGTCAGGGTTTACCTGACCTCTCAAACATATACAAAGTGAGGTTTGAAAAATATCATCAAGTACCTGATTTATGTTCTCAGGATCGAGATTTCGGTATTGCAATTCTACAGTGGCAAACTTTTTGAATGTTTCGGCAACCACCCTTAGATCGGTGGTTACGTCAAACAAAGAGGCAATATCAAAAAGTTGCTTTATGATTTCCATAGAGCAATCTTTTTCGCCTTTGAAATAAGGAATACCCGTAGTGTTAGGGGCAAAAGCAGTAAGTTTATCACCCAGCATATCGGCTTTGCCCGGAGCATTAACCATAACGGGCTCTCCCTCTAATTTCAAGAAACGGCTTTGAATAGGGAGTTGTTCAATTTCGTGATAATGAATATCCTCGAACAATACATCCAGCAGAATGCATTCTGTTTCGGTATTGGTAACGTAAGTTACCTGATAAAAGAATTTAGCATGTGTTTTCGGGATATTGTGTGCTGTAACCCGTTCTACTAATCTCACATCGTCAAAGCCGTATTCCTGAGCATGTTTCTGTACAAATTCTTCAATGTTTGTGCCGGGAGGGCAAATGATATCAATATCAATGGAAAGTCGCTTTGCACTATCCATGTGAAGCATTAATGCCGTACCACCTTTAAATACAAACGGACAACCCGATAACACCAAAGATTCGAGAAGCGAAAAAGCCCTTATCGATTTCTCAATAAGTGCTATATCCGGAAATTTATTTTCAGCAGCTACCTGCGTCATCCATTCTATTGTCCGACTATCGGGGTGAATCATAATTTATTGGCGTTTATTAGTTTTTCGACTTCTTCCTTTCGTCCCCGACGGGTGGCATAGCGTAAAAGTTTGTTTTTATTTACGTTGTGCCTTTCAAATATCGTTGTATAAACATAGTTTATCTCTGAGCCCTGTAAAAACGAAAATTCCACATCCCCAACAATATCTACCAGCACTTTTTCTATTGTCGGGGTATTTATACCCTCCACTAATTGTAATGGCGATTCAGATATTAAAGGTCGAATGATAATTGCATCGTTGGAGCTTATGTATCGTTCAATATCGGTGAGCGAAGGCAGCAGAAAAACCCGTTTATTGCTATTGGTGTTTAAAAGATTTAAAACGGATTCAGCCACCTCGCGTTCCACATCGACAAACAAAAGATTCAGATTTGGAATGTGACGCATGTATGGTATTAGGGTCGAAGCAGACCATAAGCAATAATCAACAAAAGGAAACTGGGTTTTTATTTGCTGATTTATTTGTCTTATTTCTTCGGAGCATATTACCGAAAAATCCTTTCTTGCATTATCGGGCAATTTATAAACCCCTCTTTCAATGCGAACCAATTGTCCCGATTTTAAAAGGCGGTTCAGTTGTTCAGAAAAAATTCCGGGAGAACCGATTTGATCTTCGCTCTTCAAATTGGCTATTAATTCTTTACGCGTGAACACCTTATGCGTAAATGCGAAATTTAATATGTCGCTCGTTGTAACCATATAACATAATATAAGGACAAATATATCACTAATTCGGCAATAAACAATCTGTATTGCCAAAAATGTGATAAAAAGTTGTTGAAAAGATTTCTAGAGTTAAATGGATATTCCGGAGCATACTGACCCCC
>JAUZOW010000042.1 GCA_030706225.1 Bacteroidota bacterium
ATACTGTTGATTGGCTATCTGAAGCTTACCGATTTTCACACGATTGGCTTCCAATTCGGCTTCGTAACGAGTTTGTTTGTCCGTCAGGCTTGAGACGGACAGGATGGTCAGCGCCAGTCCGGCAACAAAAGCTGTGATGCCTGTGTATTTCATATAATCCGACCGTTTCCGGTTCTTCCGGATGAGCTTCGAAAGTTCATCCCCGAAATTATCCCTGATTTCTTCCATAGCTTCCGTTTTAAGCTTTTTTCGTTATAGTGGTCTTATAGAAATCAAGGCAGTCGGTCCACATTTTCAGGATCCGTGAACAGGCATAAGTAATTACACCGGTAGGTGCCAGCATAACCAGGATGTTCGTGATATCCTGCTTCTGGATCAGGATGTATACACAATATCCAAGCAGTACAATAGAAACCAGGGTTATACCCAGGTAGAAATAACGCTCGAGCCGGAAGCTCTGCAGAAGGAATTTAACCGCTTCCTTCGGGTTAAGGGTTTGAGTTTGTTCTTTCATAATAGGGTTAGGTTGATTGATTTGTTAAAGATATTTAATTTCTGTGAATTATGTCATATTCTGTTCGTAATATGTTATGTAAAAAAATTGACGACAATCATCAAAAACACAAAGAATCAAAAAGAATGATGGTAAACAGATATCCGTTGAATAACTATATTACACCACGATCTTTGAACTCTGAATCCATTCCTTCAATTTCTTTATTACATTTGTACCGGTTAATTTTAAAATCCTGAATTCTATGTCGGAACGTATTGCAAACTTTGTGGCTCCTGGTGTTGCTACCGGGAAAGATGTGCAGGAGATTTTCCGTATTGCCAAGGCAAACGGTTTTGCCATTCCTGCTGTGAATGTTGTAGGATCCGATTCGGTCAATGCTGTTCTTGAAGCAGCTAAAACCGTTCAATCTCCCGTTATTATTCAGTTCTCGAATGGTGGAGGAGTTTTCTTTGCCGGTAAATCTCTGAAAAACGATAACGAAGCAGTTGCGATTCGTGGCTCCATCTCAGGTGCAAAACACATCCATACCATTGCGGACATGTACGGCATCCCTGTGATCGTCCATACTGACCATGCAGCTAAAAAGCTTCTGCCGTGGATCGACGGTTTGCTGGATGCCGGCGAAGAATGGTTTAAAAAAACCGGAAAACCTCTCTTTAGCTCTCATATGCTTGATCTTTCGGAACTGCCTTTGAAGGAGAATGTAGAAACCTGCAAGCGTTATCTGGAAAGGATGAGCAAAATGGGCATGACACTTGAAATCGAGCTGGGTGTTACCGGAGGAGAAGAAGATGGTGTGGACAATACAGGAATCGACAGTTCCCGTCTGTATACACAACCTGAACATGTTGCTTTTGCTTATGAAGAACTGATGAAGGTAAGCCCGAATTTCACTATTGCAGCATCTTTCGGAAATGTGCATGGTGTATATAAACCGGGTAATGTAAAACTTCAGCCCATCATCCTTCACAATTCTCAGGAATATATTCAGAAGAAGTTCAACACCGGAAAAAATCCCGTCAACCTGGTATTTCATGGTGGTTCAGGATCCGAACCCGAAAAGATTGCCGAAGCCATTACTTACGGAGTCGTCAAAATGAATATTGACACCGATACGCAATGGGCATTCTGGGAAGGCATTATGAGATATTACAAAAGAAATGAAGATTATCTCCAGGGACAGATCGGAAATCCGGAAGGTATCGACAAGCCGAACAAAAAGTTTTACGATCCCCGTGCATGGTTGCGCGAAGGTGAAAAATCAATGGTAGAAAGGCTGAAGATTGCTTTCACCGAACTGAACTGTCTGAACAGGTACTAAACCTGTCAGAACCCAACTCCTGAAGCCAGGGTATTCCGTGAATGGAATACCATAACCGGAACGGGTGAATTATTAACCATCCGTTGGGTTACAGGTCCCATCCATAATGTGGAAGTAGTGGATTCCTGTTGTTTCATAATAGAGATCAGGTTTGCATCGATCTCTTTTGCATATTCGATTGTTGTATCGGCAAGATTATCGGAGTCACGACCGGTGATTTCAAATGGAATATTTTCTTTTTCCAGAAATACGGCAACCTGGCGGGCATAGAGATCTACATTCCGGCGCAAATCTTTCACTTTCGAAGTATAAACCGAAAGGATATGGATTTTTGCATCGTGTTTCTTGGCTAAATAAGCCGTAAAAGGCGTTTTCTGCCTGGTTTCAAGGGTGTTATCGATCGGCATAATGATATTGGCGAGAGGTCTGTTGATATCAATCCCTGACCGTATCGTTATGACAGGATTTGAAGACAGAGAAATAATCCGGTTAGCATTGCTGCCGATCCAGAATTCTGTAAAAACAGAAGCACCATGGGTTCCAACAACCGTCAGCATTGCTTTTTCATCCCTTGCCTCATCAGAAACTTCCTTGTAAACTTTTCCGGTCCGAATCTTATAGGTGATGGTGTTGCCCGGTAATTCCGGCTGATACTTTTCGATCAGTTCTTCGAAATTTTTCCGAACCTCCGTCACCGGACCGTTTGAGGCTTCATATTTATCCTTTTCCTTTTCCCCTTTTTTAACCCAAATCAGAGTAATGTCGCTCTGGCATTTCTTTGCCATGGATAATGCATGTAAAAATGCATTCATTGAGCATTCTGAAAAATCAATTGCAACGACAATTCTGGTCATATGATTTCGTTTTATTCGACTTTTGGCAAATTGATGATATCATCCGTAATCCATGCATTAGGGTAATCCGCAACGATTTCATTAAGAGAACGTTGTGCATCCAAACGTGTTCTGAAGTCTCCTACCCGCACTTTATAATTCGGCGCTTTAAAAGTCAGATACGCTCCCATATTTGGATATTTAGCCATAAAGGAAGAATAGATAGATTGAGCCCGGGCTTTTGAATTGACTCCGGAATCAAAGAAAAGCTGGATCCGGTATCCTTCAATCCCTTCCATGGATTCATTGACTTGTATGTGCTTGCTGACAAGAACCTCAACACGATCGTCGGCAACCATCGTCAGGCTCCCTTTGGCAGGCTTTTCTGTTTGGGCTGTTGCAATATATGGGAGCAGCACTACAAAAAGTACAAATAAATTCAGTAAAAAACACCGGTGTAAGAAAGTTCGTGTCATAGGCAAAAATGTTCCTGGTGATGAACGCTTAGCACCGGAATAGGTGAAAGTGTGATCAATTGCTGGGCATGTGTCCCCAACAGAATATGGGCCGGCGTTTCCTGTTCGGTCATCATTCCGATCAGATCGGCATCAATTCCCATGGCATACTGGATCACCGATTTCGTAATATCGGATGAGATCAGTGTGTCTTCATGATATCTGATATGGTTGCTTTCGAAATAATTCGTAGTGATCTGTGCATTTTTTTCTGCAAGCCGCTGGACCGATTTCAGGTGTGTGTAATGGGTTGTGACAACATGGACTTCCGATTTGAAAAGCTTTGCCAGACGAGCAACATAAGGGATTTTCTGAATGGTTTCCGAAGATCCGTCAATCGGTACCATAATTCTGGAGATAGACTTGTGGATCGGGAAATTAAGCCGGACTGTTATAACAGGACAGCTTGCATAGGTAATGATCCTGGAAGCATTACTTCCGATCCAGTATTCCTCAAAACCGGAAATTCCGTGAGATCCGACAACAATCAGATCCGCGGAGACAGAATGTGCTACATTTTCAATCTCATGATAGACTTTACCTTTACGGAGCTTGTACTCCATATGAAGATCGGTATGAAGCATAGGATTGTACTGCTCCAGAAGTTCTTCAAATCGCTTTTTAGCTTCCTGTCGGTTGTCGTTTGATGTATCGGGATAGAGTGATTCGGCACCGGTAACTTTATCCACCCATACCAGCACAATATCTGTTTTCATCTTATTTGCCATAGAAATGGCATATTCAAGAGCATGAATGGATGTATTTGAAAAATCGATTGCGACGAGAATGGGTTGCATATGCATCCTGTATTAATTAATTAACGCTAAAATAAGGAATTTTCATATTCAATTCCAAATCTTTCTTCTTTTCCCCACCACCCTGAACCTATTTTCTTACATTTGCAATGACCTGAAAAGTAATAAAAGGAATTTCCTTTCTTCATGAACGAAAACCTGGATGCATCCGGCGCAAAGCTCAGCGCCGCTGAGAAAGAGATAGAACGCGTGCTTCGCCCCAATGATTTTCTGGACTTTGCAGGACAGGAAAAGATTGTGGAGAACCTTAAAATTTTTGTCCAGGCAGCCCGTCAGCGGGAAGAACCCCTCGATCATGTTCTGCTTCACGGTCCTCCGGGATTGGGGAAAACTACACTTTCGCATATCATTGCCAATGAGCTTCATGTTAATATGCGGGTTTCTTCAGGCCCGGTTCTTGATAAACCGGGCGACCTGGCCGGACTGCTTACAGGCCTTGAACCCAATGATGTTCTCTTCATTGACGAAATTCACCGGCTCAGTCCGGTGGTTGAAGAATACCTGTACTCCGCAATGGAGGATTTCCGTATCGACATCATGATCGAATCGGGCCCGAATGCCCGAAGCATCCAGATCAAACTGAATCCTTTTACATTGATCGGAGCCACTACCCGTTCAGGGCTTCTGACAGCACCTCTGCGTTCCCGTTTCGGAATCAATGCACGGCTGAATTATTATGATGCCCTTACTCTTGAAAAGATTATCCTCCGAAGCTCCGATATCCTGAATGTTCCAATCGATGAGGAAGCAGCTACTGAAATCTCCCGCCGCAGCCGCGGAACCCCCCGTATTGCTAACCTGCTTCTGCGGCGTGTCCGTGATTTTGCCCAGATCAAGGGCAATGGCAAAATCGACCTCCCGATCAGCCGCTATGCCCTGTCAGCTCTCAATGTTGATAAGCACGGACTGGATGAAATGGACAACAAAATTTTGCTGACCATCATCGATAAATTCAGAGGCGGACCGGTTGGCTTAAATACAATCGCAACAGCTGTATCCGAAGATCCCGGTACAATTGAGGAAGTATATGAACCTTTCCTGATCCAGGAAGGTTACCTGATGCGAACTCCACGTGGAAGAGAAGCTACGGAAACCGCTTACAAACATCTTGGAAAAGTAAAGCCAGGAGACCAGCCAATGCTGTTCTGAATACTTGTCGCCATGACAAATGAAAATCCCGGAAACGGTACACCCACTGAAAGATCGGCCCGGGTTAAAGAGTGGGCAAAAGCCTGTGGATTCTCAGCTTGCGGTATCGCCGATGCCGGATTTGACCTCGCAAATTTTCCATACAAACCTTTTTACTCCGAAGAGATTACCGAACTGGCTTACCTTCTTAGAAACAGCCAGATCCTTAATAACCCAAAGCTTCTGATGCCTTCAGCCCAAAGTATTGTCGCTCTTCTTTATAATTACTATCCTGCTCACATTCAGCCCGAAACAGGCCATTTTATTGTCGCCAAATATGCTTATGGGAAAGACTATCACAAAGTAATGAAAAGAAAACTGGATGAACTCATCCGGAAAATTCTGGAAGGATTCGGTAAAGCTGAAATCAGGGGCTTTTCGGATTCCGGGAAAATACGGGAAAAGATCTGGGCTCAACAATGCGGTATCGGTTGGCAGGGGAAAAACACTCTGATCATTAACCCTCATCTGGGTTCTTTTTCCTTTATCGGGATTTTGTTGACTGATATAGTTTTAACTCCGGATCCTCCCGAAACCGATCATTGTGCAAATTGTACCCGTTGTGTGGATGCCTGCCCAACCGGCGCACTTGCTAATCCTTATACGCTGAACCCTTCCCGCTGTATCTCGTTCCTTACTATTGAGTCAAAAAAGCCATTCCCTGAAGAGCTACCGGGACTCTTTCATGACCGGATATACGGATGCGATATCTGTCAGGATATCTGCCCTTTCAATAAGAAAGCAATCCCTTCGAAAGAACCTGACTTTATCCCGACTGAGGAATTCTTATTGATGAGGAAAAAAGACTGGTCAGCTCTCTCTGAAGAAAGATTTGCTCAATTATTTAAAAACTCACCCCTGAACAGAGTTGGATTCTCAAAAATATCCAGTACCATCCGGCAAATAAAAAACAGGTAATCCTTTACTTTTATTCTTTTTCCTATCCGTTTAATCATAAAACACGACGGTAAATAAAGAAATACCACGTTAAATAAAATAATTATTATTTGTTAAATATTATTCTTATTTTAGAGGCAGAAAAAGACATTTCTTCGACCCTGTCCTTAACCCAAACTTGGGTAAGTTCCTTCTCCTTGGTCCCGGTCATATTCTTCCAGATCGTAGCGTGCGTTAAAAAAGGCCGGGACAGGGCAGGGTTTCTTTATTTTCCCCAATGAAATGAATCGAAGATAAATCCTGCCTGAGAAAGTACCCGGTCGATTACTGTATCGATAAGCTCAGTAATGGTTTGCGGTTTGCTGTAAAATGAGGGGTTAGCCGGACAGATAATGGCCCCGGCTTCAGCCAGAAGTTTCATATTATTGATGTGAATCAGATTATACGGGGTTTCCCGGAGAACCAGGATCAGCTTTTTCCGCTCTTTCAGGATCACATCCGCAGCACGGGTCATCAGACAATCGGACACACCGGAAGCAACCCTCCCTAAAGTACCCATCGTACATGGACAGATAATCATGACATCATAAGCGGATGAACCGGATGCCATAGGAGCGAAAAAATCATCTGCAGAATAAACCCGGAAGGGAAGTTCAGACGGATCAAAACATTCCATCTCATAATGCCATACTGACAGTGCATTATCCGAAAAGATGATCCCGCAATCCTCCACCTGATCCTTCAAGCCGGCAATCCTTTCAATCAACCGGCTGCCATATATGGATCCGCTTGCTCCCGTTATTCCGATGATGACTTTCAACTTTCCCATTCAATTACTTCTTTATCAGAAGTTTTCATTCTCTTTAAAATCCCAGTAAAGAGAGAAGGAAATAATATTGTTATATTGTCCTTTTTCAAGAAGAACTCTGCGGTACCCGTTACCTAAACCATCCCGGATGGACAAAAGGGAATAATTTACCCGGATATTGGCTTTTAAATGATGCGTGAGATAACCGGAAATTCCTATGATTCCAGACAACGTTACCGGGCGGAATTTTACAGCATGATCTTCCGGAATTTCAAATCCGTTGCTCAGTTCCTGTGAGCCAACAAGAATATCCACAGCAGGGCCTGTTTCCCAGGACATTCTTTTTGCAAATGTATATTGATACAATACAGGGATTTCCATATAATGCAATTTCATCTGGTAAGTCTGGTAGTCGTTGCTGTCCATCCGGCTTCCTTTCTGTATATATCCTATTTCCATCTGGAAGGACGATTCGGGCGACACTCTAAGGCTGACCATTCCACCCGCCAGTACACCGGCTTTATGATACCCCTGGTATGTATCCCCATCCACCTGACTGACATCACCTCCGGCAAAAATTCCTCCGTTAAACCGCTGGCCGGATGATGTTATGGTGGTCAGAACCAAAATTATCGAGAATAGCAATTGAAGTTGTTTCATGGAATAAAGGTATATTTTTTATTGTTGCAAAGAATCGTTGGTACTGCAACCGGTATCCAGTTTTATATTCATTCATTATCCGGAATCTCCCCAAACCACACTACCGCATATCCTTCATAATAACCAGCTCCGACGGCTTTCCATTCCTTTTCTTTCCACATACTGCGGTTCAGGATCACATTATTGTGTTCTGTACTTCTTTTCCATCCCTTCAGAGCTTTTAATGCAAAATCATGGGCGGATAAAGGCTCATCGGTCCAGTATGCGATTTCGTATCCTTCAGAGTCATAATTGGTAAGTTCACGCGGTTTGTTCCACATACAAGGAGCTTCCTTATGATCGCCTGTATAGCAACAGGGAGACCAGGAACCATCATTCGACCAGCTGTGCAAATTGCATTGCCGGGAATCCGGATGGTTGCCGGCAAGGTCATGAACATGGCATTGAGCCACATACGTAAGAGAGAGAGAAACCCTGACCGGATTCAGGCCTTGCTCCTTACGGTATTCATTAACCTGGTGGATTATCTCTTTTTCTGCAGGTGAAAGAACGATAGCTGGTAATTGCTTTTTTATCGCAGGGCCCGGTTGACTGTACATTAACATGGGGAAAATGCCAAACAAAGTAATCAACCCGGAAAAATACCATCTGATTTTCATACGGGGAAAAGTAGGTTTTTATAGAGGTGTTGTATACAACGCTTCTACAAAACGGCAATACAATTTATTTATTTCTTTCCGTGGTAAATATGACCAGTTGCCGAAGGGATTCACGGTATTTGTTATCGGGAAAATCTTCAAGGATTGACAGTGCTTTATCTCGGTATTCCTTCATTTTCACCTTTGCGTAAGATATTCCACCCTTTTCATTCACCTGCCGGATCAGATCTGCAACAGAATCCGGGTCATTGCTATGATTTTTCACAATATTGATCAACCGGCGTTTTTCCTGCAAACCGGAATTATTCAAAACATAAATCAGAGGCAAAGTCATTTTCCGGTCCCTTATATCCAGCGCATTAGGCTTACCGGTAGCATTTCCGGGTTCATAGTCGAAAAGATCATCTTTGATCTGGAAAGCAATTCCGGTAAACTCCCCGAAAATTTTCATTTTGTCGATTATACTGATATCAGCTCCGATAGATGCGGCTCCGCAGGCGCAACAGGAAGCAATGAGGGAAGCTGTCTTTTTCTTTATGATCTCAAAATAAAATTCCTCACGGATATCAAGCCGACGGGCCTTTTCTATCTGCAGCAACTCACCTTCGCTCATTTCCTTCACCGCTGTAGAAACGATTTTCAGCAAATCGTAATCATCATTGTTCAGGGAAAGCAGCAGCCCTCTTGAAAGCAGGTAATCGCCCACAAGAACAGCGATTTTGTTTTTCCAGATCGCATTGAGTGAAAAGAATCCCCTTCGCATATTGGAATCATCCACAACATCATCGTGAATCAACGTGGCGGTATGAAGCAGTTCAATCAGTGAAGCAGCACGATAGGTTCGTTCATTGACTTCCCCGCAAACATTGGCAGAGAGGAATACAAACATAGGCCTCATCTGCTTCCCTTTACGACGGATAATATATTGGGTGATCTTGTCGAGCAGTGGAACAGGGCTCTTCAAATCACCTTTGAATTTCTTTTCAAAGATTGCGATATGTTCTTCAATAGGAGCCTGTATTTCTTTGAGAGGGATCATCTGTTTGCAGACAAAACACAAAAGTAATCATTTTTTAATCCAAGGTTATTTCTCCCGGTAATGGAAAAATTCTGAATTTTGCACTCTGAATAAGCTTATTATGAACGGATTCTTGTTTGACGATGTAATCTTTGGCCCGGTGCGTAGCCGGCGGCTTGGGCTATCACTTGGTATCAACCTCTTACCGGCTGATTCCAAAAATTGTACATTTAATTGCATCTATTGCGAATGCGGATGGACAACAATCCAGACCGACCGGAAGTTTCCCGACCGTAAACTGGTAGCTAAGTATCTTGAGCAAAAGCTTCAGCAGATGGTTAAAGAGGATTATCTTCCCGATGCTCTCACTTATGCCGGAAACGGCGAGCCTACTCTCCATCCTGAATTTGCAGAAATTGTGGACGATACGATTGTCCTTCGGGATAAATATGTTCCCAATGCCAAAGTCAGTATCCTCTCCAATGCTTCCCATATTCACGATCCGAAAGTATTTGCTGCACTGCTGAAGATTGATAATAACATCCTGAAGCTGGATGCCGGTTTTGAAAAAACTTTCCGGGCTATCAACAACCCCGTCGTTCCCCTTTCCTTCTCTCAAATCATTGAAGACCTGAAAAAATTCAATGGAAAATTGATCATCCAAAGCATGTTCTTAAGAGGGAAAATAGGAAACAACTTCATCGACAATACTACCGATTCCGAAGTGGAAGAATGGATCCGTCATCTGAAAGAGATTCGTCCTGAGTTGGTAATGATCTATCCCATTGCACGTCCTACTCCCTTGCAAAACATAGAAAAAATCCCTATCTTTGAGTTAGAAAAGATCGCAGAGAAAGTAAAAAATGCAGGACTTGAGCCCCGTGTTTATCCTTGATTTGCGATTTTCCTAAAAAAAGGACAATGCCAGATCTCATACAATATCCACCAAAAATTCTGGTAGCATTCGGGGAGACATTTTTTGATAATAAGGAGATCACCAACTGGTTATTGAAAAACGGATATCCTGAACTTGTCGCGCTTTCATACTCTATTCAGGGCAGCGAGGATGCTTTTGCCTGGCTTATGAAGAATGGATTTCCGCATTTTGCCGCATTGGACAGTGCCATCGATGAGGATCAGAAAGCTTACCAATGGCTGAAAAACAATAATTACCTGTTTCTCATTGTCTTTGCAGATGCATGTCATGGGAAAAAGGAAGCCGTTGACTGGTTTGTCCGGAACAAGCTTGAGGGATTATTACGAATTGCATTGCGGATAAAGGAAATACGTGACAATAAGACATTCGATTATCACAAGCTGCATTTCTGAAAGCAGAAGATCAACCGCATTTCGAGTATCCGCAGTTCTTGCAAACCAGGCAACCTTCCTGGTAGACAAGTCCGTTGGGTACATGGCATTTCGGGCAGACATGTTCAGCAGCCTTGGTACCATTGGGGATAAATTTCTTTAATGCACGTTCCACACCATTTTTCCAGGTATTGATATAATCTACTTCAAAGTGAAGCTTGGAAATAATGTTCACGACAAAAGGCAGAGGCATACCATGACGCAGGATGCCTGAAATCAGCTTGGCATAGTTCCAGTATTCCTTGTTGAAGGATCTTGACAACCCCTCAATGGTTATTTTATATCCCTGACGGTCTTCAAACTGGAAATCATAACGTGAAGTCACACCATCCGGGCGGGTTTTGATGATCCAACCTTTCTGAACCCAGGAGGGTACCCAGAAATCATCGGCAAGACCTGTAAATATTTCATAGGGACGACCATTCATAAGACCAACCACAGCCACCCATTTTTCATAATCATTCTGGAATCTTACGATTTCAGATTCCAGTTTTTCAGGACGATGAGGAGCTTTGGTTTCATGGAACTCTTCTTCCTTTTTATTATCTTCCTTGTTGGTTCCATTATTGACGAGGACACCGGCGCGGCTTCCTTCACGGTATACTGTCATTCCTTTACAGCCAACTTTCCAGGCGGTTTTATAAATAGTTCCGATCAGGGCTTCCGGGGTATCGTTGGGAACATTCACCGTAACGCTGATCGAATGATCCACCCATTTCTGCACGGCACCCTGCATTTTCACCTTGGCAACCCAGTCGATATCATTGGCAGTTGCCTGATAGTAAGGGGATTCCTTGATTATTTCCTGTAATTCACTTTCATCTTTCCGGCTGACTTCCTCCAGGTCATACCCCTTGATCTGCATCCAGGTAACGAATTTATGATGAAATACATTGTATTCTTCCCAGGTATCACCCATTTCATCGGTGAATGTAATACGGGCAAGCTTATCGTTCGGGTTGACTTTCCTGCGACGTTTGTAAGTCACGGCAAACACAGGTTCCAGTCCGGAAGTAGTTTGTGAAAGGATACTGACCGAGCCGGTCGGTGCAATGGTGAGCAATGCTACATTACGCCGTCCGTATTTCATCATATCCTCATAGAGAGAAGGTTCGGCATCCTTCAAACGGTTGATGAAGGGGTTATTTTTTTCGCGTGAGCTGTCATACATCTGGAAAGGCCCGCGTTCTTTAGCCATAACCACGGATGAACGGTAAGCTTCCGTTGCAAGCATCTTATGGACTTCCACGGAAAAGTCAATGGCATCATCGGATCCATATCGGGTTCCCAGAGCGGCAAGCATATCTCCTTCTGCCGTGATCCCGAATCCGGTACGGCGTCCCTGCAATGCTTTCTTACGTATATTTAACCAGAGTTCCCGTTCGCGACATTTAATGGTTTCCTCTTCCGGATCGGAATCGATCTTTTTCAGGATATTATCGATCTTTTCCAATTCGAGATCAATGATATCATCCATGATCCGCTGGGCTTTCCGGACATGTGTCGTGAAAAGCTCTGAATTAAAGCTTGCCTGTGTTGTGAAAGGATTATCAACGTAACTGTAGAGGTTAATTGCCAGCAAGCGACAGCTGTCGTATGTACACAGTGGGATTTCTCCGCAGGGATTGGTAGATACTGTCTTAAACCCAAGGTCGGCATAGCAATCGGGAACCGATTCCCGGATAATGGTATCCCAGAACAGGATTCCGGGTTCTGCCGAACGCCAGGCATTATAAATAATCTTATTCCATAATTCACGTGCCCTGATCTTGCGCGTGACGGTCGGATGATCAGAGTCAACCGGGAAACGCTGAGTGAATTCCTTATCTTCAATCGCCGCTTTCATGAATTCATCAGTGATCTTGACGGAAATATTGGCTCCGGTTACTTTTCCGGCTTCCAGTTTGGCATCGATAAAATGCTCTGCATCCGGATGATTGATGGAAATGCTGAGCATAAGAGCACCCCGTCGACCTTCCTGAGCTACTTCCCTGGTGGAATTTGAATATCTTTCCATAAAAGGAACGATCCCGGTTGATGTCAAAGCACTGTTTTTCACCATGCTGTTCTTCGGACGGATATGGGAAAGATCATGACCTACACCACCTCTGCGTTTCATAAGCTGTACCTGCTCTTCATCCGTTTTCATGATGGCTCCGTACGAATCCGATGGACCATCATTCCCGATCACAAAACAGTTGGATAATGAACCGATTTGGTAATTGTTTCCAATCCCCGCCATCGGACTTCCCTGAGGAATGATATACCGGAAATCCCGGATGAGATCAAAGATCTCTTCTTCACTCATCGGATTAGGGTACTTGTTCTCAATCCTGGAAATCTCCCGGGCAATCCTCCGATGCATATCATCCGGAGTCAATTCAAATAATTCCCCTTCCGAATTTTTCAAGGCGTACTTATTCACCCATACATCAGCGGCAAGACTGTCACCCTTGAAATATTCCGTCGATTTTTCAATAGCTTCGGCAGTTGTATATACTTTTACCGGCTCTTTGGCCGATTCTCTTATTGTTTTATTCTTTTCTTTATGCGATTCTTTCATTTCCGGTTCCTCAACATCTATCCTCGGACGGGTTCTTTTTAATAACACCTCATCATAAAAATCCGACTTGGTCTCATGATCAGTACTGACAATGGGTTTTTCTTCCATGCAAAGATACAATTAAATTCAAAATGTTTTATAACAGATTGATTTCAAATGCATTAAAATATAATTGATGGCTAAAATTTTGATAGGGCAAGTTACAACGAAGAATGGCTTTCAGCCCTGGATATTTTTCAACACAGGGTCAATTTTCGGTTGAAAAAAATATTATTGAGGTAATGATTTTAATGGCGTTCAATGCCAACGGATCACTTGCAAGAATGGATATATAATCATCTATTCTCTTTATCAGGATCTATCCGGGTTATCGATCTGCCAGATCAGTTTTTTACCAAATCCAAGGCGGTTATCTGTCATTTTAACATACTGTGGTTCAAGTCCCCAAAGCTTTAGTTCCGAAAGCCGGGCAATGGGAAATTTTTTCACATAAGCTTTTCTGCCAGCTTCCAGTTCGACACCTTCAAGCCGGTGCATGAGTCCGGTGAACTGTATTCCCCTGATTTTCCCAACCATATGGGTTTCCAGGGCTATAGCTCCGGCAACATCATAATGTCTTGTCTCCTCAACATCGCGGATATGCCGGGTATCGTCATCCGAAGTGAAAACAAAGAGATTTCTTTCCGGAATATATGTATAAAAGCAGGTAGCAATCCAGGGATGGTTATCCCTCGATACGGCAAGGTCGAAAATATGATGTTCATCAATGAATTCAATAATCCGGGAATCAGGTTGCTTCATAATAGATCAAAAATCAAGACTTAACGATAAATAAAACACGGGATCCTTGCTCACCCTGCCATCCTCCACTCCCCAGGCCAGGTCACCCCGCAGGAAATAACCGAAGATGCGCGACCGGAGTCCAAACCCAAAGCCCTCTACAACAGGGTCCTTTATCATCTGGACTTTTATATATAAGGGCTGATTTGAAATATAGGTCGTATATAGTTCATTTTTTTCAGAATAGGGAGAGATACCCGTCCAGGCAGTTCCGGCATCACCAAAAGCTACTACCTGCAGATTATTGATGAAATCGGAACGTATCGGACGGTTCAGGAAATAGCGGAATACCGGCATCCGGAACTCCATATTTACAAGAGCAAAACTGTTTCCATTCCGGATATTTTGGGAAAATCCCCTCATATTGGTAGCTAATGTCTGGAAGGTATAGTTCTGATCCTGAGCTACCGGAGTATTGGAATTGAAACTGGGAACAAGCCAGTTATCCACTCCGCCCATATAATACACAAGTTTGTTTGTTCCAAAGGAGGTACTGGCAGCACAACGCATGGCAAGAATCAGTGTCCGGTGGATTTTCATATAATGTCTGTAATCAGCACCTATTACAAACATGTTGTTGTCGCGACCATTCAGCATCTGGTAATATTCTCCAAAGATCTTATACCGGGTTCCATTGTAAAGATTCAGGCCCAGGCTCCGGGTATTGTCATAGGTCAGTTCCGCTTTCAGGGTTCCCCAGTATTTGTCAACATCCGGTTTCTTCAGGTTGACATCATCAGTCGACAAATATACAGCCCGGTCATATCTTAAAGTTGCTGTTCCCTTTAGATTCAGCACCGGAGTAAAGGGATAAGTGGCAATATAGAAAAATTCATGGATTCTGTGACGGATATAGGAATAATCTCCGACTTCCTCAACCGACTGCCGGTGAAATATGAATTGATGATCAATCCGGTGACGCAGGTTGGTATAGCTCAGAAGATATTCATTATTTACAAGGTTGGTATTAAGCCGGATACCTCCTGTAAGGTGATAATCTTCCATCAGATCGGTAATTCCGACCATAAATAATGCATTCATTCCGGGATTGATAAAGATCGGCTCCTGGGCATTTGTAAAAGGCTGATATGCGGTATTCAGGTAATTGAAATCCACCTGGGTGACCATCTGGTCGATATAATATTCCACATTGTAATTTAATGCTTTCGCCAAGGCGTACTTGTCGGCAGTATCTTTCTTTACTTTCTCCTGTTCCCCGGCATGTCTTGCCATATGAAGGGTATCCGTTGAAGAAAACGGCAGGACCCCCTGGATTCTCTTTTGCAAATACCCAGAATCCTCTTTGATGATGTCGCTTTCCCTTACCGTTCTGAAATGTTTTTTGGGAACTTTTGCCCCGCCTCCTCCCAATAAAGCGGAAGAATCGGGGACCATCCGGACAGCCTTTCCCTGAAGTTCCATCTGAACCTCCTTCCAGAAGGTATTCTGAATATTCCGCGGAACTTCTTTCTGCGGGAGGATCATATCATGCGTATATAGGGAATAATGATTACCGGCAAAAACAATCTCTGCACTCTTGGCAGATCCGGGAGAAGATTCCTGTTCCACTATGTTCCGGGGATAATTTGTCACCGGAATAGAACTCGTAAAATACCGGTAATGTGTAACTGTATCCACATAGCTGATGGTACTGTCGAACTTCGCCAAATACCTGTTATAGATGCCATTCCGGTCGCTCAGATAGGTGAAATAATTATTCGTCCAGGGCATAGGCTGGATCTCATCATCCTCAGGTGTATTCGTGACCCTGTAAAGTATGTTCTTATGAGCTGCATAATCATAAATAAAAAGATCGTTCCTGAAATGAAGGCTGTCGATCTTAACTTTCGGATCAAAACGCAGGGTATCGCTTACCCGGTTAGAGCTGAATATGATCTCTTTCGAATGATTCAGAAAACGGGGATTCAGATCGTTGTAAATATCTTTAGTGATCTGTTCCCAGGAACCGGAAGCTATATTGAAAACGAAAATGTCGGACTGCCCTTTCCTGACTGCCGACATGACGAGCAACATCCCATCATCTGAATAAGCAAAATCAAGAACTTTATCGAAGTCATAAAGAAACTGTGATTCTTTGCTCTTCTCTTCAAGATTGTAAAAAGTCAGGCAGACCCGGCCTTTCGTTTCTGTGATCATAGCCAGGATATTTCCGGATGGATTCCATGCCAGTACAGGATAGGTGTAATCTTCTTTTTCCTGAAGACGATACCCTCCGCGAAGAATCCTCCGTGTTTTCCCGGTATTCAGATCCGTTAAAAAGACTTTGTAAACACCGAGCTCATGATAGCAATAGGTTGCTTTGTCGCCAACCGGACTGATCTTAAGCTGGCGGTAAATGCGATCCTGCCTGGGATGTTTGTTAAGCAGCATCCCTTCATTCTTTTCATGGTCAGCATCTTCCCGGAAATAAATCCCTTTATAAAATTCCAGCCACTGTTTGGTCAGATCGCTGAAGTTGATATTCAGTACATAAAGGAATCCTTTTTCCACATTCCGGCTAACCCTTGCCATATAAACAATATTCGGGATAGCCGATTCTCCATATTTCAAAGCAATGTAATTCCATAAGGAATGGCCTGCATGAACGGCTTCATCCCCGGAAAGATGATTAAATTTCCTGTATTTCCCATTGATGATAGCATCCCTGACGGTATTATCAATCTGAGTATTCCATTTTTCAGAAATATAGGATACCAGACCTTTCATATACCAGTCAGGCATTGTAAACAGAGCATTGTTCTTGATTTGTGCTCCGACACCTGTCCCGTATACCATTTCATTGAGAATGACGGTAGCTATCCCTGCCCGGATCTGCTGTTCAAAATGCTCATAATTACCATCAAAATACAGAAGTACCCGCCCTCCGATAATCCGTGTCACCCCACCGGTGTTATAATTGTCCCATTCTCCGCTCAACCCGATATTGCTTTGCTTGAGATCCGTCAGATTATTAAAAATGACGAACTGAATCTTTTCTTCCAGTCCCGACTGAAGATCTGATTCAATTTCCTTTAGATGCTTATCTGCATATTCTGCCGTAAACGTCGCCAGCTCCTTCCCGTTCAGATAAAAATAGGTATCGAATTTATCAAACCGGAAATAGGTCCAGAAAAAATCATGATACTGTACTCTGCATTTCCCAAATGTAAGCTGTGAACCACTGTAAAACTGGGCTTTCAGGGAATAGCTGAAGGATAAAATCACCAGCAGGAAAGCACCAGAAAACCGGAGGAGACACCTCCGGAAATATGAAATTCCTGCTTGGTTCATGAGGTGTAAAAAAAGTCTTTTAGTTTGCTGCTAAGATAAGATTATTTTGGATGATACTGGCAAGTCCCTGCATTTTCATACCTTTGCCGCCTGTTGATAAACAATTGAAAAACACCAAACTCAGACTATGACTCAGATCCGGAATTTCGTATTCAATACTTTCATGGTCAACACATGGGTAATTTATGACGATTCCCTGGAATGTACGATTGTAGATCCTGGTTGCTATGAAGAACGGGAAAAACAGGAGCTCAAAGAATTCATTGAAGACAAGGGTCTGAAACCTGTCAGGCTGATCAATACCCACTGCCATATCGATCATATTCTCGGAAATGCATTCGTTGC
>JAUZOW010000043.1 GCA_030706225.1 Bacteroidota bacterium
ATTGCGGATATAATCCAGATGATTTAGAATGCCTTTGATATCCCCACCGTGACGCCCGTCTTTATCCGTCCGGTTTACTTTTTCAATCATGTCAGTCAGGTTGTCATTTGCAGTATCTCCATTGGAAAAACGGTCGGGAGTAATAAGATAGATCACATCAGAAGCATCAAAGCCTTTTCTGCCGGATGAACCTGTTTTTCGCTGCCGGAGAGTATAAGTATTTGATGCAATGATTTTTCCATACTTTACGAGCTGGATTTCAAAGGTTCCTGGTTTTGTTTCCGGGGATAATTTCAAATCTATGAAAAGATAATCCGGATTTTCCGTTCTGCTTACCTTTTCAATCGTTATACCGTTATAAGATAATACTGGATCTGCAGAAGAGATATTATCTCCTTTCAGCATGAGTTCCAGTTCAGTGTTCTTAAATCCGGTCCACCAGTAAGGAGGTTCCACATGAATTGACGGGATGTTCTGCGACCGAAGGCATCCCAGGGTCAGAATCCACAATGTGAATAATAAAACGAATCTTTTCATAACCGAAAGAATAGATATCAAACGTAGTAAAAAATTACCTTCATTACAATTGTAAGCTCCAGGATAATTCTTGCACTTTGCACTTTGCACTTGAATCAAGGAAAATCGCTTTATATTTGATGATTCAGGTATCGCTCCTCCGGAGCTGAATGACAAGGGAAATCAATAATGCTATTAACCTGTCGCTCCTCCGGAGCTACATGACGATGAGAATCGATGATGCTATTAATCTTTCGCTCCTCCGGATCTAAATAGCAAGGGGAGCCAATGATGCTCGTGACGCAGGACCCGAATGCTGAACCGGCCAGAATATTAATAAAAAGGAGCGGAGAAGAAAAAGAAAGCTGCAGAGCAGCGGCATGTTATTAGGAATCGTAAAAGGAAAACCTTTAAAAGCTCCATAGGAGCGAAACCAAAATCCTGAATCATGGCAAAAAATTGTTAATAAATCCAAGAGATTGTCATGCAATCAGCTAAAAGTTTTTAGGAACTTTGAATAAAAGATACAAAAGCGATGAAAATTTTCATTGATTTACTCTTTTTGACAAGTTTAGAGACTGACAATAATTATTCCCCAAAGTAGATGAATATGTATAAAAAAATCTTTATGAGAAATATTAATTTCGTTTTATTCATATTAATATTTGTGAGTAGTTGTAAAAAAGAGGACAAATATGAAGATTATTTAATACCTGTTGCCCCGGCAATTAAAAGTCAGGAATTTAAAATCGGTTCATATTGGATTTTCGAAAACGATTCTACTCTCAAAGTAGATTCTGTGTATGTTACCAGAGTTCAAACAGGGTCATATCTTGGCTATCAGGTTAAATTCGAAAGACAATGGGTAGAATATTTTAATATTTTTTATGGTGGAAACCTGTCAGAAGGTGCATATGATTGGGATCATATTGAAAAATCGAACATTTATCGCAACCCCGTACAGGAAAACAGAATATTTCAAGGTTTAATCATTTATAGCACTGATACTAGCAATAAAACGATTTTATTGGATTCCTTAAAAGTGGGGAAAATTCTATTTAAAGATGTACAAAAGTCTTCAAATAGTAAATATATATTTTATACGGCAAAAAATATTGGGATTATTAAAAAGACTAATATTGATACCCTTTCAAAAGGATCATGGAATTTAATAAGGTGGAAAACGGTTAATGTTCAAGGTCCTGTCTGGTAATCTTCATTCCAATAAAAATTTGATTACTGATATTGGCTTCAGGTTGATACGCAAGACCCGAAGGATGAATCGGGCATGACATTGATGGAAAGAAGCGAAGAATAAAAGAAAGCTGCAGAGCAGCGGTATGTTATTAGGAATCGTAAAAGGAAAACACCTAAAAGCTCCGTAGGAGCGAAACCAAAAACTTTGTATTTGAAATCAGTTAACCCTAAAATAGAAGTAAAAAAAGAGGGTGACTATAAGATTTTAAGACACCCTCTTTTCAGGAACAAAAACCGTATTAGTCCTGTTTCAGCTTATACCGGTAAACCGGTTGGCTGAGGTCGAGAGTGACGGTATAATTACCGGCATTGGCAACAGAAATTTCTGTTCCGCTTTCTACCAGGGTTCCATTCCCTTTCGTATCGCCATAGGTCAGGGTATTGGAATGGTTGGCCCTGAATTTAAAGGTACCGGTACTCAGTGAAAGCGAAACCGTCCAAACTTTGTTGGTCACGTCGTAGGTCATATCATAATCTGTACTACCGTTACCGGCAGCGGAGCCGTATACACTCCAGGATGTACGGAGGAAGGAGTGCGTCAGAGAACTCAGATTGACATTCAGTTTATAGTAACCTGCTGGACCTGCTACAATGTTAGCTCCGCCCGGATCCAGCGTTCCGTCGGCTCCATTATCTCCCCAGTTGGTTGTCCATGAATTGCCCTGTGTGTATTTGAATTGCACATTATCATTTGGAAACCAGATGTACCCTTCATACAGGTTATTTGATTTCACGGATGCAATAGTGGTTGATGAATCAGCAGGGTTCCATCCCTGATAATCACCGGGGACGAATAGTATCGGATAGACAATGGGGACATAGAAGGGCGTATAAGTTTGCGGGATAGCCGCAGAATAAGCCGCAGATGAATAATCGCTTACTGATGCTTTTACTCTGAATTCAAGTGACATGGCTTCCGGTATAGGATTGGTTGGATCCGATTCAATGGAAAGAAGTTTATTGTTAAGTTCGGCATAAGTAAGAGAGAGGGAGAGGTCATTTTGAACGACACCAACAGCAACAGGGTCGCTGAAGTTTTTTCCCTGTTTATCCATTTGAAGGGTATAGCTTACAACCAGGTTAAGTCCGAAATCGGCTTTTGACCAGGTAAAGGTGACGGTTGAATCTTTGTAAGCTTTATTAATAACAATGTTCATACCCGAAGTCAGATTTAGAACCGGAGCTCCGGGGGAGGAACTTATCGTGGCTTTCGTTTCGTCCTTTTTGCATGAAAAAAGGAATACCAATAAGCCAAGGGAAAATGCTATGATTGATAGTTTTTTCATATGGATTAATTTTTACATATTAATATCCCAGGTTTTGATGCAGGTTTGGATTAGCTGTAATATCCGCAGATGGGATCGGGAACAGATTATACTGGGATTTTGTGGAAATTCCATTGGCTACACCACCTTTCCATGGCCATAAGTAAGAACCGCCGGTAAATTCGCCGAAACGGATAAGGTCTGTTCTACGGGTAGCTTCCCAATATAATTCGCGTCCTCTTTCATCCAGGATGTAAGAGAGTTTCAGCTCGCTTTGTGAAATATTACCTTTTGTATCGCCTGCATAGGCGCGTGTCCGGATAGCATTAACATAATTCAATGCTGTTCCAAGATCACCGCCACTGCCTCCTCTGAGGACTGCTTCAGCATACATGAGATAGGCATCTGCTAAGCGGAATAGCGGAAAGTCTGTATCGCAGTATGTCTGATCAGAACCCTGAGCTCCGGAACTGGTGACATTTTTCCATTTTGTAATGGCGTATCCATCGGTGAAAGTACCGATGTCCTTGATCTGGAGTGACTGGCCGTCGGTATAGAACATGGCTCTGTGGTCATAAGAGTTCTGGACGATGGTGTACGTATAATCCGGAACCCCTAGTTTCAAGGTAATATTGTAATTACCTGCAACGGTTATAGGGATATTGTCTCCGCCGGCATCCAGGATGCCATCCAGCCCTGTGTCGCCATAATTGATGTCCCAGGCGTGATTCGCACGGAATTTAATGCTGCCAACCTTCAAATCAAGTGTCGCTTTCCAAAGCCCGGTACTGGCATCAAAGGTCATATCCTGATCGCTGTCCCATCCGTTGGCAGTTGCATCGCCAATAATTCCCCAAGTCGTTTTCACGAGGGTGTAAGTGAGATTATTCAGGTTAACGTTGAGTTTATAATAACCGGCATCAGCCGCCTGGATATTGTCTCCACCCGGATCCAGTGTACCATCGGCTCCGTTATCACCCCAGTTCACGTCCCAATTGGGGTTCTGGCAGATCTTGAATGACGTATTTGCATCAGGAAAATACAGATAGCCTTCATAATTGCCGTCGCTTTTCACTGAAGCTATGACTGTACTTGTATTGGTGGGATCCCATCCCTGGTATGATCCGGGAACATATAAAACCGGATAGGACTTGGTTGATTTGGGTTTCGGTGAATAAGATTTCTGGCTTGGGAAGAGCGAAACAAAAGCACTGGTTGTGCGTGTTCCTCCCCATCCGCCGGCAACGCCATAATCCAGAGGGACCATACTTCCACCGATTGCCGCGTGGATAATGAAAGTTGTACCCCCATAGGTCTTGGTTTTGGTTCCATCGAATGTAATCGGGAATATGACTTCATTGTTAAATGAATTGTCGGCAAGGAACAGGTTTTCATATTTAGAATCGAGGGCATAACCGTCGGCAATTACTTTATTGCAATATGTAATACAATCGGTATACCTTGCCGTTCCTGTATATACTTCAGCATTAAGATAGAGTTTTGCAAGGAGGAAATCCACGGCTCCTGCATCGGCACGTCCATATTCATTCGTGCGGGCTGCAGCTACCAAAGGCTCGATAGCCAGAAGTTCCGATTCTATATATTTGAACAGATCGGCACGGCTGATCTGATTCGGGAAGAATTTTTCCACTTTGTCATTTTCCGTGACAAATGGGACATTCCCGAAAAGATCAAGAGCGTGATAATAACTCAAAGCTCTCAGGAAACGTGCTTCAGCACGAAATAGCTGAATATCGGTACGATCCTGTCCTGAAAAACCTCGTTCATCAAGTTTTGCATCTGTGGATTCACGGATAAACTCATTGCAAAGTGAGATCTGGTAAAAGATCCTGTAATACATTGCAGCAATAAATACATCGCTGGATCCCCAAGTTTGATTATGAAAATCTTTAATTGTCTGGTCATTCCAGCCGATAACCGCTTCATCAGTAGGTAATTCCTGGTGATACCAGTAGGCACGAAGATATTCGCCGAATCCTTCATCAATACCACTGATATCCGGATTCCCTGCAGGACCCTGCTGTCCGGAGACAGCCAATCCGGCATAACATTTGGCCAGAACTTCTTTGTAGTTCGTGACAGATGTATATACATCAACATTTGTCGTCTGTTTTGGATTGATCGGAGTAGTATCCAGATCTTTCACACAGGAAGCCAGAAATAATGCTAATGCCGAAAATATGAATGTGATCTTGACTATTCTTTTCATTTTATGGTTGGTTTATAAGATTTAGAATAAAAGATTTATTCCCAGAACATAAGCACGAGTCCTTGGATATACCTGGTTATCAATACCAACCGTTGTTCCATTACTAAGCTCCGGATCTATTCCCTTGTACTTTGTAATGGTGAATACATTGTTCACGGTGAAAGAAAGTGTCAGGTTTGCCGTATTCTTGGCAAGATTTCCGAAATTATAAGAAAGGGTAACATAATCCAGCTTGAAATAAGAAGCATTTTCGATATAATAATCGGAAAGGTATTGATGGTTTATAAAATTGGCATCCGAGGTTGTTGTTACGATATTGCTCAAATAGGGACCTTCAGAATGATAAAGGTTAGAGTATACACCATACTGGGAATTCACATTATCATATACATAATTTCCGATAGCTCCATGGCCTGCAAATGAAAGCGTCCATTTCAGGTAATTGAATTTCATATATCCGCCAAATGTAGCATCAGGATTAGGGCTCTTGTAATGATACCGGTCGGCATCAGTTATTTTTCCGTCATGGTTACGGTCGACGAACAGTCCTTCAATTGGATTACCGTTCTTATCATAAACCTGCTGGTATACAAAGAAGGAATACATCGGATAATTTACGGTCTGCATCTGACAGGTATTTCCTACACCCCCATTAATGCTTCCAACGGCAATGCCGGTATAGGATGGATCGTCGGTGGCAGTAAGCTTTGTGATCTTGTTTGTATTCATTGCCATATTGACACCCAGATCCCAGTTGAATGTTTTGGATACATAAGGCTTGAAGTTCAGATTCATTTCAAACCCCTTGTTTTCCATATCCCCGACATTGGTATAGATATAGTTGGAAAGATTGGTGCCGGCGGCAACCTGGATTTTATTCAACAGGTCATTGGTTTTCCGGTAATAATATTCAAATGATCCGGTAATCCGGTCATTCAGGAAACCAAAGTCAATTCCGGCATTCCATGTCGATGTTTCTTCCCACTTGATTTTTGAATCGTATGCTTCCGGTCGGAGGGTATAATAATATGTATTTCCGAACTGGTACATGGTATAACCATCACCTAATGTATAAATAGGCATGTAAGGATACCAGTTGTCGGTAATATCCTGTTGACCTGTTTTTCCCCATCCTCCACGTAGTTTTAACTGGGTCAGCCATTTTACATCTTTGAGAAAGGGTTCGTCATTAATTCTCCAGGCCAATGCA
Source organism: Bacteroidota bacterium (assembly GCA_030706225.1). GTDB lineage: Bacteria > Bacteroidota > Bacteroidia > Bacteroidales > FEN-979 > JAUZOW01. The sequence continues at coordinate 6,479 of JAUZOW010000043.1, forward strand.
ACAGAGGGGAAAAGTCCCCAGCGGTTTTCCTTGGCAAATTTTGAGGATCCATCGTCACGCAACGTAGCTGTCAGAAGATATCTTCCCAGCAAGGTATAATTGAAACGGCCGAAGAAAGAAACGAGGTAATACTCCTTCTTGACAAATTGGGTATCCATATGGATTGCCTCATGGGGAATATTGGAATTATATGTATTCCCTTCTACATAAAAATGCTGCCAGGAATAACCGGCCATTACATCAAATTTGCTCCAGATGCTCTTTACATCCTTTACATAATTCGCATAAAAATCAAATACTGAATTTTTCTTGGTCTGGTTATAATAATTATCATTCCCTTTGTTCAGGTAACTCCATTTAGCATTGATAGGTACGTAAACCGTGCCGTTGGCATTTGTATAATCGTATCCAAGGTTAAGGTTCAATCTCAGATCAGGGAAGAAATGCAGCTTATAATCTAATTGTGCATTTCCAAGGAAACGGTTTACATTGGCTAAATCGTGCTTTTGCATCAGATGCGCAAGCGGGTTGGTGGTTGCCTGGTCGACAGGAACTCCGTTGGGCTGAATCCATGTCCAGTATTTTCCGTATTTGTTATCAGCATACACTGGCTGGGTGGGATCAAATGCAATGGCTTCATTGATTGATCCCTGATCGGCAAACCGGTTATGCTGATACATGTATTTACCACTCAGGTTGATTTTCAGATGATCGTCAAAAAGATTGGGATTCAGGTTCAGTCCGAGGGTAGTTCTTTGTGTATTGTCGGTTCTCAGGATACCGTCATTGTAAAAGTAACCTGCTGAAAACCGGTAGGGAAGGTACTTGGTACCGCCATAGAATGAAAAGTTATGGTCAGTGCTCACTGCTGTCCTGAAAATCTGCTTTTGCCAGTCGGTATTGGCAGTTCCCAGCAAAGTATCCACTGCTGGATTATCGGGATATTTTTCAAGGACATCCTTACGGAATTCATCTCCGCTCAACACTTTGACTGTTTTCGGGTTGGCATTGATTGTCACATTTCCGTTATATTCAACCCCTACTTTTTTCTCCCCGGCTTTCCCTTTCTTGGTTGTTATGATGATAACCCCGTTGGAAGCTCTGGATCCATAAATGGCTGTTGCAGAAGCATCCTTCAGTACCACATAGGATTCAATATCGTTAGGGTTGAGCATCCCGAGAGTACCACGTGACCCGGAAGTGGTTGAGTTATCTGTCGGAACACCATCAATAACGATCAAAGGATCGTTAGAAGCATTGATTGAAGAACCTCCACGGATACGGATTACTGCATCTCCACCGGGCGCTCCACCGACAGTTGTTATCGTAACTCCCGGTATCTTCCCGATCATTTGTTGCTGGGGGGATGCAATATTCCCCTGGTTAAAATCTTTCTTGTCGATAGCTGAAACAGATCCCGTGGCATCGCCTTTCTTGACTTGCCCATATCCGATAACAACCACTTCAGAAAGACTCTTCACTGCAGAGGATAAAACCACATCCAGAACTCTCTGATTGCTGATGGTGATTTCCTGGGTTTGATACCCAACATATGAGAATACAAGTACTGCTCCCGGATTGACTTTCAGGGTGTATTTCCCATTTATGTCGGTTACGGTGCCAATTGTTGTGTTTTTCACGACAATCGTGACACCCGGGATCGTACTTCCATCTGCTGCATCGGTTACTCTTCCTGACAAGGAAATCTCCTGAGCATAGCTCATAGATATCCCAAAAACCGCCAGTAATAGAAGTAAGAAACGCAGCCATAGTAAACGTTTCTTCATAGAGTAGGTTTTAAGGGTTAAACATTAAGTTAATTGATACAAATTATTATGTTATTCAATCAAAACTAATGTCAAAACAAAAACCAAAAACTAAAAATTGAACAGCAGATACTCGATCAGGTAATGAGTTAATTAACTTGTAAATATAACAAAAAATAAGAAAATGTGTCGTTTAAAAAAAAAATCCCCTGCTTTTTACCTATTTAAAGCAGGGGAAAACATTTTATTCTGTACTCCGGATTACTTCATCAGCCACATAACAATCTGTGATATAGCGATCAAGGCAATGACAAACCCACTGAATATCAATAAAAAATATCCAATTGAGCTTCTTTTGTTTTTTTTATCCGGATTTTGTTGTTCTTGTGTTTCCATAATAAATTCAGTTCAAAAATGTGAATACCTTAAACTTGAGTAATTAAAATAAAGATGGTCAATGAGATAACCATCAAACATGAAGGTATTTACAAGATCAAATCTGAAACTTGCAGATGTATTGCAAAATGGAAAATCCATCGGAACTTAACGGCTCCAGGGAAAAAACCTGAGCTTTGTCCTTGTCCAGACAGGAGAGTAAAAATAAATCAAGGGAAGAAGACCGGTCAGAATACTCTTTGATAACAGGAAGAAGTTGAAAATGCAGGTATTCCGGGACAGGTCCAAAAACATCCTCTGAACATATACTGACCGGGATCCATTTGATTGCATCTCCCTTTACCTGAAATTCACGCTCAAAACTATTCCCGATCAGCTGCTGCGTAAAAATAATGAAAGCAGCCAGTAAGAAAGGAATAATAACGAAACGGCTTTTCCGGATCCATTCCATAAATCAATGATTTAAGCAAAGATATGAAAAAAGATTGAATGATTAAAGGTCTGAAGAAATCGTAGATCGTAAATCGTAAATAAAATTAGTCCACTTCTCCAATCCATCTCCTGTTTTGGCGGAAACAGGAATGAATTTCAGATCGGGATTCACAATGAGGGCATATTCCTTGAATTTCTCAATATCAAACTCAACATAGGGCAGGAGATCAATTTTATTAATGAGGCAGAGATGAGAAGATGAAAACATATAGGGATATTTCAGCGGTTTGTCATCCCCTTCCGTCACACTGATCATCAAAACTCTTTTTTTTTCCCCAAGATCGAACAATGCCGGGCAAACCAGGTTCCCGACATTTTCAATAAAGAGAATGGAATGGTCTTTAACTTCCATCTTCTCCAACGCTTCATGGATCATATGTGCATCCAGATGGCAACCGGAACCGGTATTTATCTGGATGGCAGGGGCACCTGCTTTCTCAATACGATCGGCATCCATCGTGGTTTGTTGGTCTCCTTCAATGACAAAGAGTTTTTCGTCATGGTTCATTGCTGTAATGGTTTTTTCCAGCAAGGTTGTTTTTCCGGAACCGGGAGAACTAACCATGTTGAAGCAAAGGATTTTCTTTTCTTTAAAAAATCCTCTGTTATGCTCAGCAATCCGGTTATTTTCGGAAAGAATATCCCGGTTCAGCTCAATTTCCCGGGGTTGATGGCATCCACAGGTTTCGCACATAGTAAATCATTTGGTTTGTCACTCAATCTGCCTGCAGGGAAAGTACTCTGAATTCTTTTCCACTGAGGATGGAAGATGGAATACTTCCACATCGGGGACACAGAGTAAACAGATCCTGCATCAAAAATTCCAAATTACATGTTGAACATCTTCCTTTGCCAGGGGTACGGATTATATCGATCCGGGCTTGTTCCAGAATGGTTTTTCCCCGGATCATATCCAGTACGGAAGAAAAAGTATCGGCTTCCACTCCGCTAATAAGGCCTATTTCAATACGGATTTCATAAATTGCTTTCAGCCGTCTTTCCTCAGCTTCGTGAGAAATCATCTCAATTACATCCCATGCCAGTGAAAGCTCATGCATTGGTAGGAATATCAGGTTGTTTTGCTATCCTCTATCTCCCGAAAAAGAGCAAGCATACGGGCTGCTTCCTTTTTATCCACTTTTTCAATAGCAAAACCGGCATGAAGCATGATATAATCGCCTTCCTTTACATCCTTCAGCAGCAGAAGGCTGGCCTTATATTCAACGTTCCCGATAGAAACGAGAGCTGAATCGCCATTTACCTGATGAACTTTTGCCGGAATTGCCAGACACATAATTCTTATATTTCAGATCAAATATAAGATATAAAGGGCAATTCCGGCAAAAAATACAGCTTTATTCGAAAATATAATCATCCAGGTGCCAGGTACATACGGTGATCAGCTCATCTTCATTCATTGATCCCGCATTTTTTTCTTTTACCTGCTCGAGTATGCTCTTTACCTTGTCTTCCTCCTTGACCTGCATAAGAAGGGTGGCATTAAAGCCTGGCCAGACAGAGGTGTTGAAACGGGGAGCTCCCTTGCGATTCTTAGCGATCACACGGTCAATGACCTGGTAATCGTGGACATTGCATTTTTCAACGAGATCTATCAGTTCTGTAAGAACGTTGACGTTGCAGGTACAATAAATCATTTGCATATTGAACTCTCTTTAAAATTTTGAAAAAAGACACAGGAATCTGTTTCCTTATTATTCCCGAGATGTGTATTAACCAAAAGGGACCTTTATGAGCCGTATTCCATCCTGTGTCTTTTAAAATCTTGATCTGTCATGCCTTTTCAGGGGCAGATTTTTTTATTTCTTTTTTACTGAAGGATACATAGAGGACAGGGATCAGAAACATCGTAAAGAATTTGGATACAATCAATCCTCCGATACAGGTCGTTCCGAAAGGAGACCAGATTTCGGATCCCATTCCCGTGGAAGTTGCCAGCGGGATAAATCCCAGAATAGCAGTAAGGGAGGTCATAAGTACAGGTCTTAACCTTAATCGGCCAGCTTCCGCAGCAGCTTCCAGCAGGGGGGTACCCCTCTTCCTCAGCAAGTTTGTATAGTCTACAAGAATAATTCCATTGTTAAGGTCGATACCGATCAACATGATCAGACCTACAAATGTCACAACGCTCAGTGTCAGTCCCGAGACCAGGAATGCCAGCAGAACTCCGATTACCGACAAAGGAATGGTAAACATGATGATGAACGGTTCCTTCAGCGATTCGAACTGGGATGCCATGATCATGTAAACCAACAGAATTCCGACGATAAACATTACCGCAAGACGTGCAAAGGATTCTTGCTGGTCAGTAACCTGACCCCCGAGGTTTACATCCACATCCCGTGAAAGAGACATGGAGGAAAGCATCGATTTAACCTGCTTGGTAGCTGTTCCCAATGAGATGCCTTTCAGGTCAGCTGTCACATATACGATTCTTTGCTGTGATTCACGGTCGATTTCCAGAGGTCCGTGTCCCTGATGAATGGTAGCCACCGAAGAAATCGGAACCTGCTGTCCTTTCAGCGTAGTCAGCACCAGCGAATTCAGCTTTTCGATGCTGTTACGGTTGATGGAATCATACTGCACGCGGATCTTGTATTCATCTCCTTCCTGCTTGTAATTCCCGGATTCCACGCCGAATATGGCCTGACGAACCTGCAACCCGACCATTGCCATATTCAGGCCCAGGTCGGCGGCTTTCTGTTGGTCGACATCCACAACCACTTCCATTTTCCCATTATCAACGCTTGTTTCCACGTTGGTCATATTAGGATTCTGAACCAACTTAGCCCGGATTGAGTCGGCTGCTGCATTCATCTGATTAAGATCATTTCCCATGATGTTGACCTGGATAGGCTTCATATTACCGAGCAATGCACCGGAAAGGACGCTGGTTCCGCTGACATGGAACTTTTCGATTTCAGGGATTAAAGCGATTCTCTTTCTCAGAACATCAGCGATTTGCTGAGTCGAACGTTTCCTGTCTTTAGGATCACAAACCTTTGCCATAACGGTTCCAATGTTTTTTCCTTCTTTGAAACCAATAGTCGAAAGCAATCCTTCTTCCGTTTCACCGACAATCATGAAGTGTGTTTTCATTTCAGGCACTTCCTGTTCAAGAATGGCTTCAACCTTTTTGCCGACACGTTCGGTTTCCTGGGCTGTTGTTCCCACTTCCGTCTGGAAGACGATTGAAACATCACCGGAATCGAATTCAGGTATATAGTCCGTACCCAGGTTTCTGGCGAGATAAAGGGTAATAACAAGCAGCGCAAGGCTGGCACAGATGATGACCCAGCGGTGAATAACCGACCACTGCAACCCTTTCTTGTAAGCGTTTTCAATGGCTATGAAAACATTTTCACTGGCTGTATAGAAACGTCCTTTCTTCTTTTTGAGTTGTTCCTGTTTGGAAATCAGCATTCTGGATGACATCATAGGCGTGAGCAGCAAGGAAGTCAACAGGGAAGCAAGAATGGTCACGGAAGTCAGGATGGCAAGCTGTTTAAATATGATTCCAACAAGGCCTCCCATAAAGATCATGGGAAGGAACACAGCGATAATGGTAAGGGTGGATGCCGTGATGGCAAGTCCCATTTCACCAGTGGCAAAGATAGCTGCCTGTTTCGGAGGAACTCCTTTATCGATATGTCGTGTAATATTATCCAAAACCACGATGGCGTTATCAACTACAACTCCGATAGCCACAGCCAGCGACATCAGGGAAAATATATTGACGGTGTAGTTAGCGAAATACATGAAGATAAATGCGACAATCAGGGAGAACGGGATCGTCAGGATGACGATCAGACTGCTCCTGTAATTTCTCAGGAACAGGAAAACGATCAGGATAACAAATGCAGCCGCATACAGGATGGTTTCTGTAAGGTTGTTGATGGATCCCTTAACCAATACGGAGCTGTCGAGCAGTTCGGTGACCGTTACATCCGGAGGAAGGTTCTTCTGGATATCCTTTACGGAATTTTTGAGTTCAGTAGCCACTTCCAGTGCATTTGCGCCGGATTGCTTCTGAACCAAAAGCCCGACGGATGGTCTGCCCTCCACACGGAGAATTTCATCTTTATCCTTGAAACGGTCCTGTACTTCAGCGACATCATTCATATGAATCACTTTTCCATTAAAGGAGGTGATAGCCATATTTGCAATGTCATTCACGGAATTAAATTCACCAGGAACCCTGACAGAAAATTCGTTTGACCCGACTTTGATACTCCCTCCGGGGATCGTGACATTGTTGATCTGGAGGTATTGTGAAAGCTGAGACATTGAAATGTGATAGGCTTTAAGCTTTTCAGGATTCACACTTATACGGATTTCGCGGGTAGGCTGCCCAATGACAATTACAGTACCCACACCAGGCAATTTCTTCATCGGGTTGGTAATCTTGTCTTCGATGATCTTAGCAATACCAGGGTAGCTTTCTTTTGAGGAAACCCCATAAATGATAACCGGTAGCATGGAACTGTTGATCTTCATAATCTGAGGATCTTTAGCTCCGTCAGGAAGCCTGTGTTTGGCCATCCCGATAAGATCACGGGCATTTGCCGAAGCTTCATTCAGATCTGAATTCCACTGGTACTGCAATGTAATGAAGGAGACATTTTCCTTGGATTTAGAAGTGATCTTTTTAAGGTTGGAAGATCCCGACAGGACTTCTTCCAGCCGTTTTGTGACCTGCTGTTCAACTTCGTCCGCCGAAGCGCCCGGATAAACGGTAATGACCGTCAAAGTAGGCAATTCAATATCGGGAAGAACATCGGTCGGCAAAACCAGCAGGGCAGCAATGCCTACCAGCAGGATGCCGATAAAGATCATTGCTGTGGTAATAGGTTTTTTTACGCCAATTTCCGGAAGTTTCATAGATTTTAAATTTTAATAATCTGCTGGATTAGTTATTTTTAACAGTGACGTGCATTCCTTCTTCGATGCGGGCTTTCCCTGCATTAATGATTTCCTGGTCTGCATTGATTCCATCAACGATTACCTTGTCGTTTAGGGTTTGCAATTGCTTGATGGGATTGCGGTGAGCTGTTCCGTTCACAAGCGTGAAAACATATTCATTGGCAGTTCCGGGCTGACGGTAAATACAGGAAATGGGAACTGCTATGCCTGTTGTTCCGGGCATTTCAATGGATGTACTGGCATACATACCTGGTTTCAGTGTATGCCCCGGATTATTTACGAGGACTTCCACAGTAGCTGTGCGGCTGGTGGGTGACAAGAAAGGTTTGATGTAGTTGATTTTGCCTTCGAAAGTTTTACCCTGGTATGCGTCTGCTGTGATACTGACTTTCTGCCCGATACGGACTCCCTGAAGGTCTTTTTCACCGACTTCAATGCAAACTTTCACCGGATCGAGCTGCATAAGCTTTACAATACCGTTGCTCACGGTCATGTTTTGTGCATCGACTGACGGAACAAGGGAGAAGTTTTCTCCTTCATGGATATTGACTTCAACAACTGTTCCCGGGAAGGGAGCAATTACCTGCGTGTTTTTACGCATCATCTTTACTTTTGCATTGGAAGCATCCAGTTTGGCTTTCAGATGGTCATATTCCATTTTGCTGATACTCCCTTTTTCCTGCAGGCGGGAAATCCGGTCGAAATCTTTCTGAAGAGCGTCATTTTCAACTTCAGCCTGTGTCAGAAGTTCTCCTGAAAGCTCAGCAATCAAAGCACCTTTTTTTACGTCGGATCCTTCATGAAAATATAGCTTTTCAACCCTGCCGGGAAGAGTTGCTCCCAGACTTGCTTCCTGGAAAGCCTTGACACTTCCTGATAAAGTGAGCGATGGAATGTAGGAAACCTCGGTCGATTTGACAGTCGTCACGTATACTTCAGCTTTTGCGGCTTCCTGCTTGTTTTTCGGGGTGCATCCGAATATGAGGGCTACCCCGGCTATCATGAATGGAATTAAGATCTTTTTCATTGTTATCGGATTTTTCTGTTTATTTTTTATTGGATATCCCGGGATAAATCTCCCGTGACTTTCTTAAGATTTGTTTTATTCTGAAGTGCCTCGATTCGTGCGTCAATATTTTCAGATACAGCTTTTTGCCAGAGAAGCTGAGCTTCAAGAACGTCGGTAGCCTTCAAAGTGCCTTCGGCGAAGTTATCGTTGGTTACTTTCAGGTTTTCTTCAGCTTGCTGAAGAGAACGGTTGGTCAACTGGATTTTCGAAAGACTTTCGTTGTATTGATTGATTGCCTGCCGGACCTGTAATGTGATCATTTCTTTGGTTTCCTGAAGCTTTAGTTCAGAACTGGTTTTCTGATGGCGGGCTGCCGAAAGCGTATGAAAACGTTCTCCCCAATGGAAAAGGGGAATGTGGCATACCAGACTTACATTCCAGTCGTTATTGAAATCTTGAGTGAATCCATGGTACATATCCGGATTGGCAATGAGGAAGTTACCTGTAACGCCTACATCCGGGAGGAAACGGGAGTACATTATGTTTACATTCGCTTTGGCAATATTCACATTGTTCTGCAGAATGGAAAGTTCTGAACGCTGGCTTAATCCGGCCTGAACAAAATCTTTGGTTTCCAGAATCAAGGGAATTTCAAGAGCTGTATCCGTCAGTTCCGGCTTTGAATCCAGTGAAAGCCCGATCGATTGGCATAATGCCATCTGGGAAAGGGTAAGTCCGTTCTGTGCCTTCAGCAGGGCAAGATCAGCTTCATTTTCCCTGACTCTTGCTTTCAGGAGATCGTTACTGATAATGATCCCTTCCTGCTGGTAATTCTGGAGATCAATGATCAGTTTAGATACCAGTGCTTTATACTGTTCAGCAAGGCGGACCTTTTCTTTCAGTGAGATGACACGGTAATAGTTCTCATCGACTTTACTGATCAATTCGGTAGATTCAAGAGTTTCGTTAGCCTTGGCAATGTTTTCCGTGTACTTTGCCGTTTTGTAAAGGTTAAGGATCTTTCCCCCGGTAAATACAGGCTGTGTAACGCCTACATTAAAGAGGTATATATTCGTAAGATCGATCACTCCTGCACTTTTGGGCAAATAAGCATAATGCTGGAAAACCGGATTCCCGTTGGCATCAAGCACTGGCATGTGGGTGATCGGGTTGATCACGATGTCGTTGGCTGTCAGCTTGGAAATATCCAGCGATCCGCCGCTTATTGCTGTATAGGGAATCACAGGCAGAAATCCGTCCTGAGAGAAAATATTCAGCTTTTTTGCCATATGGGTATAATCACCCGTAAAGCTGAAGTCAGGGAAAAACTGCGTAAATGCAGCTTTCCGTAAAGAAGTGGCAGCCGATTTACTTTCTCTGGCTATCTGAACTTTTTGGTTATGTTGCAGAGCCAGCTTGCGGCACTGTTCCAGGGATAATTTATCCTGAGCAAAGGTAAAACCTGGCAACAGGAAGATGAAGAGCAAAATTCTTATCCGATTCATTCTTTTACTATTTGATAATTAGACTAAAAATCTAAAAAGGTCGAAGTATAATTAAAAAAAATCAATGTTTTAAAATTCCATTAAAAAGCATTTCCAGGAGTTTGTCAAGTCGCATTTCAATACTTGAATCTTCATTCCCAAAGACAAAAAACGGGATTTCAAATCCTTTCATGGCTGTACAGACCGCTATGGCAGCCAGGTTGGTATCTTCAATACTGAATGTGCCGTTTTTTACCCCTTCGTCGAGTATTTGCTGTATGATGCCGATCTCTTCCTTGTCATATTTATAACGGATATGTTCAATGAACTCAAATTGAGTCAGATACTCGTTTTTTATCGCATTGTAAAAATTGATCATATCCTCAAAACCGGTCATGCGGGTAAGGATATAGGCTTTGAGCTTTCTTTTTACATCATCACTTTCGCTCATCGCCAGAAATATTTTCGACCGTAAGACGATAATTTCTTTTTCGACAACAGCCTGGAAAATTTCTTCTTTATTCCTAAAATAGTAATAAATAGAGCTTTTCCCTTTTCTTGATGCATGAGCAATGTCATCCATCGTGGTTTTTTTGAACCCGTATTTGCTGAATATATCCCGGGC
>JAUZOW010000044.1 GCA_030706225.1 Bacteroidota bacterium
AAAACCACTTCATCCGAAAAGAATACCCTTCCACGGGAAATAAACTCTTCGATTTCCTCTTTTGCTGTAAGGATAGAAGGGAGGATGGGGAAAATCGGTTTTTTTGCAATTTTCATCCGTTCATCCAGAACTCGGTATGCCTCAAAAACGCGGTTCAGGCCAGGTGTTCCAAAGATCACTACCATCCCTTCAACTTCATCAAACCGATTATCGCAAAACTCCATGATTTTATCAAATTGTTCTTCTGTTCCGGTAGCCAGAAAATCTATGGGGTTAGAAACGGAAGAACCCGGATAAAGCAATGTCAGAAGTTCTTTGGATCCTTCATTATCAAGATGAGGAATATTCATCCCGCCATTGGAAAGAGCATCTGTCAGCATCACGGCAGGTCCGCCTGCATGGGTGATGATTGCTATATTTTTCCCTTTCAGTGGAGGATGCATGAAAACCAATGCTACATTAATCAAATCCTCACGTCCATAACACCTTACAATACCGGCTTTCCGGAATAAAGCGTCCACTGCAACATCCGGACTGGCAAGAGCTCCGGTATGGGAAGAAGCTGCCCGGCTTCCGGCTTCGGACGACCCGGCTTTTACCGCTGCTATGCGACAGCCTTTCCGGATCAGTGAAGATGCGTGCTTCAGAAGCATTGCAGGTTTGGAAATATTTTCAATATATAAAAGCTTGACCCTGGAAGATTTTTCCGGGTCAAAAGATTCATCTAAAAATTTCAGGATCTCTTCAACACCCATCTGGGCACTGTTGCCAACAGAATAAACGCTGGCAAAAGTCAGCCCCTTGGGAATCCCGGCTTCCATGATAAAACAGGCTGTTGCACCGGAACCTGATATAAAATCACAACCTTTTGAATCCAATTTTGGGACCGGTTTGGAAAAAATTCCGGTATAATTCGTATTCATTACACCGATACAATTCGGTCCGATCAAACATCCATGGTTCTTTTCAATAGTTTCAACAATATTTTTTTCCAGTAATTTTCCTTCATGATTCTCTTCCGAGAAACCAGCTGATAAAATGATAAAAGCTTTTGTATTCTTTTTCGAGGCTAATAGCTCAACGGTTTCCGGGACAAATCTTGCCGCTATAGCTATAATAGCCAGATCGGTTTCAGGCAGAAGGGAAGCATCTTTGAAACTTTCAATTCCCTGTACAATGGATTCTTTCAAATTCGTTACATAAAGTTTTCCCTTGAATTTTCCTTCGATCAGATTCCTTAATACAGCTCCGCCCGGTTTATGGATATCATTTGAGCCTCCTACAACCACAATACTTTTAGGATTCAGTAACTGAGAATTTATCATATCAGATTTTTTTTTGCTAAAATAAAAAAAAGTCCCGAACGGGACCCCTGGAATGTTATTCCAGCATCAAAGAAACAGCTGCAACACCAGGGCCGGTATGGGTTCCCATGACCGGAGAAGCTGCATTGATGAATAGCGGTTTTTTTCCAGTAAGTTTTTCCATTTCAATGGCATACCATTCGGCCGCTTCAGGATTATCAGCCTGCGTAATAGCATATTCCCAAACTTTCTTTCCCTGGATGGTCTTTCTGATCTCATTTATCAAATTCTTCATACAGTTCTGTTCCGAAAGGGATTTCTTCAGAAGAGTTGTTTTCCCTTCTTTATTTACCGCTATAACCGGTTTAAGATCCAGAATTCTGGCAATAAATCCCTTAAAGGGGTTTACTCTGCCCGACTTGATAATGTAATTCAATGTAGGAACGCTGACCCTTAAAACAATTTTATCGATCCACCCGTCGATCTTTGCAACGACCTCATCATAAGACTTTCCTTCATCCAGTTCCCTTGCGACACGCAAAACCAGTAATCCAAGTCCGGCTGTGAGAGAGCGGGAATTGAAAGCCTTCATTTTCTTTCCGGAACGTCCTGAAACTTCTATTGCAGCTTTTTCACTATTGAAAAAAGTGCCGCTTAAAGCCTGACTCATATTTAACCCTATTACGGATTCGTAATGAGTTCCGAGAAATTCGTATTTATTGACAAAATCTTTATAGGAAGGTTGCGCAGAAGAAGGCCTGAAATCAGAATCTTTCAGAAGTGAATAAAACTGAGAAGGTTTGAGTGTGATCCTGTCCAGATAAAATGTATTTCCGAAATGAACCGTCAACGGAACGATCTGTATCTGGTAACGGTCAACCAATTCATCCGGAAGATCACAAGCAGAGTCAGTCAGAATGGCAACCTCCGATTTCCGGTGATGACGGATCTCTTTCTGCATCACCATATCGTCAACCTTCTGATAGGTTATATCTCCGAAACGCTTCAGGTGTGAAAAAAGTTCAGCCGGGTAATCAGTATGGATATGAACTCTCATTTTCTTCGGTGAACCTGCTATGACAAGAGAATCGCCACAATGGTTGATATGATCATGAATTACCTTTTGATTCAGGTTTTCACCTGCAATCAGCGCTTCCGAACAATACCGGTAAGTAATGGTATCCTGGTCCAAATCCTCGGCTTCTCCAAGGGTTTCCACGACTGCAACATTTTCATGCTCATTATTTCCCTTGATCAGAAAATCAAGAAATCCTTCCAAAAAAACTACAAATCCTTTGGCTCCCGCATCCACCACATGATTGCGTGCAAGAACTTCCAGTTTCTTTGATGTTTCGGAAAGAGACTCTTTCGCTTTCTGATAAGCTTCATTAAGAATTTTAATAAAATCGTCGAAAATGTCCCTGACAGCATAAAGATAATCAGCCCATTCCCTTATGACCGTAAGAATGGTGCCTTCTACAGGATTAGAAATAGCTTCATAGGCATAATTCACTGCATTGCGCATACTTTCTGCAAAAGACCTGACATCCATGGCTTCATCTGTCTTGATTTCATTACTGAAGCCATATAGGAACTGAGCAAAAATAATTCCTGAATTTCCCCGGGCACCGTTCAATGCAGCATCTGCAAGCGCAACGGCAGTCTGTTTTGGTGAATCTGTAGGAATGATCGCGTCGATGATCGAACGCATCGTTGAAGCAAGATTCGTTCCTGTATCTGCATCTGATACGGGGAAGACATTAATTTTATTGAGAAGCTTCTGATTATCGAATATTCTTTTGGCACCGGACAGAAAACTGTAATACAGTTGAGAACCGTCCAGCTTTTTAATTTCTATATTTACTTCCGTAGCCAACTCATATTTTTGAGCCTGCAAAGATACTCAATTTATTTGAGCCGGACGCAATCTGATAAATGCCCCGACCGGATAAGGTTATTGAGCTCATTTTTAATATCCGAATAATCACTGCGCCGGCCACATTGGTACATTTCGACGAGTGGCTCTTTAACAAAAATATCTTTCATCAATTGGGATGCCTTAGGAACTTCATCAGCCTTTCCATAATCGGAATAGGTCGTCTTCAGAAAAGCGACATAGGGTGTGATTCCTCTGTTATCCAACAAATAACCATTGATCAGTTGTGTTGGATAAACGGCTGACCCTCTCATGGAAATATCAAGCCGGTCCGGGTAAGAAACGATTTTTGATCTGTCTTCGGAAAGAGTAACCGGAACCAGGTTGGAATAATCGCCATTTGTCTTATAAACAATGCAGGGAGCAGATGGTAACATGGCATTACTTTTTTCCTGTGAAGATGAAGCAACGGGGGCCGCATGATGAGTGCAGGCTATCTGGGCAAACAGAGCAAGGATCCAGACTTTTTTCAATATTTTTCTCATAAAACTGAGTTTATTAAGGCAAATATAAAAATAGCACACCACCCTGGCACAGGGTTTGTTAAAATATTTTAATTTTTACATACACTATCAATTATTTTATAAATTTGCGTTTGCTTAAAGATCAATCATTAAAAACAAAAATCATCATGCAAAAGTTTGTCGTTCCATTCGTTATGCTGATCTTTTGCTCCTTTGGCCTGATGGCTCAGGATGCTGCATCAGCACAGAATGCCAATCCCAATGCCCCTGAAATTTCTTTTGAAAAGACTGTTCATGATTATGGTACGATTTATCAGGGTAGCGATGGTACCTGCGAATTTAAATTCACAAATACAGGTAAAGAACCACTGATCCTTCAAAAACCTATTTCTTCTTGCGGGTGCACAGTTCCCACATGGCCTCAGGAACCCATTCTTCCAGGGAAAAGTGATGTGATCAAGGTTACTTATTCCACTCATAATATTGGACCCATCAACAAGACAATCACCGTTCTGTCCAATGCAAAAACCAACCGTATAACTCTTTCCATTAAAGGAAGCGTGGTTGCCAAACCTGCTGAAAAAGTTCCGGAAAAAACCACGGACAAAACCTCGACACCCATTAATAAATAGGAATAGAATATGCCTGACATTTCATTAAAAGGAAAAATGATGCCAGCTTCCCCAATTCGGAAGCTGGTTCCATTTTCAGAAGAAGCAAAAAAAAGAGGAATTAAAGTATTCCATTTAAACATCGGCCAGCCCGATATTGAAACTCCTGAAAATGTGCGCGAAAAACTTCGCCATCTCGATTTTAAAGTACTGGAATACAGCCATTCGGCAGGGACCATCTCCTACCGGAAAAAACTCGTTGAATATTATGCAAAGAATAATATTTCAGTCACAACCGACCAGATGATCGTTACCTGCGGTGGTTCAGAAGCTATTATGTTCGCAATGAACACATGCCTGGATCCCGGTGACGAAATTATCATTCCTGAACCTTTCTATGCAAATTATAATGGTTTCTCGGTTACTTCCGGAATAAAGGTAGTCCCTATCGATTCATTTATTGAAAATGGATTTGCTCTGCCTCCCATGGAAGCTTTTGAAAAGGCCATAACCCCCCGGACGAAGGCTATCATGATCTGTAACCCCAATAATCCGACCGGCTATCTGTATTCAAAAGAAGAACTGGAATCCCTGAAAGAAATCGTTAAAAAACACGATCTCTTCCTGTTTGCTGACGAAGTTTACAGGGAATTTGTCTATGACGGTCAAACTCATTATTCCGTCATGAACCTGAAAGGAATTGAAGACAATGTAATTCTTCTGGATTCTATTTCAAAGAGATACAGTGCTTGCGGCGCCCGTATCGGTGTTTTGATCTCCAGGAATAAGGAAGTCATTTCAACCGCTATGAAATATGCCCAGGCAAGACTTAGCCCTCCTTCATTAGGACAAATCGTCGGCGAAGAAGCTATTGATACTCCTCCTGCTTATTTTAACCAGGTTCTTAACGAATATCACCTCCGCCGTAAAACGTTGGTTGAATCCATCAATAAAATTGACGGTTGCTTCTGCCCAAATCCGGGAGGAGCATTCTATGCCGTTGCCCGTTTACCGATTGATGACTCCGATAAATTCTGCCAATGGATGCTGGAAAAATTCAATTATAACGGTGAAACCGTTCTTCTGGCTCCTGCTACCGGATTTTATTCGGCTAAAGGACGCGGTACTAATGAAGTCCGCTTAAGTTATGTACTGAACGTGAACGACATTAAGAGCGCCATAAAATGCCTTGAAGAAGGCTTAAAAGTTTATCCGGGAAGAAAATAATTTATTTCTGATCCTTTATCAAGGATAAAGTAAATATTTCTGCCTGATCTTCATAAATTTATCAATTTCAGGCTGCCAGGACTTCCTGATTTCAGATTCAGGAAGTCCTTTTTTTATCTGCTCTTTAAGTTGATGATTCCCTGCCAGAAGATCAAAAAATGGTGTAAAAAATGAAGGCTGGCTTCCAAGATCCCTGAAAGCCATGGTAACCCACGATAAATTTATCCTGCCAAACATCCTTGGATGCGTTTTGTAAAAATCCCTCAGATCAATTCCCAGACATCTTTCGTTTCCACAGGGCGGATTTGTACTGAATCCTTTCAGAATTCTCGGAATAAAAGAAAATGAAAAACCTTTCATTTCCGGGTGCCCGAAAACCTCAAAAGGAAATTCCGTTCCGCGGCCGACACTTACGGGAGTCCCTTCGAAAAGTCCCAACGATGGATAGAGATATATAGCATTGATATCCGGCAAATTAGGAGATGGACGTACCGGCAATTCATAAAGAGAAGCATGCGAATAATTATCGATCGAAATGACATCCAGCTTACAGGCTACACCGTTTTTCAACCAACCTTCCCCGTTAACCATCCGTGCATACTCGCCGATCGTCATTCCGTATACAATGGGGACCGGATGCATGCCTATAAACGACCTGCAGGTTGAATCCAGTACCGGGCCGTCAACATAAAATCCATTGGGATTGGGCCGGTCCAGAATTAAAAGAGGAATATGGTTCTCTGCACAAGCTTCCATCACATAAGTCAATGTGGAAATGTAAGTAAAGAATCGGACCCCGACATCCTGAAGATCAAAAAGGACAAGGTCAATTTTCTCCATATCATCCGGATCCGGTTTTTTCTTTTTCCCGTACAGAGAAACCACCTGAATTCCGGTCAGGGTATCCACTCCTCCCCTTATCTCTTTCCCTGCTTCATCAAATTTCCGGAAACCATGTTCCGGACAAAAGATCCTTGTCACCCGGATTCCGCAATTAACAAGAGTATCCACCAGGTTCACGCGGCCAACAAGCGAGGCAGGGTTTGCCACCACTGCAATTTTTTTATATTTTAAAAGGGGAAAATACAGCTCTGTCCTTTCAGCGCCAGGTACTATGTTATTATCATTTCCCGCAAATACTGTGAAGGACCACAGGATCAGAAAAAACAAAAGATGCCCTCTTAACAGAACATGACTTTTGTCAGATTTGGAAGACCAGATTTTCATATTTTTGCAAATTAAATGAATATTCCTGAATAGCGAACTTTTTATAGCACGTAGGTTTATTTCCCGGACCGGGAAAAATTTCTCCCGCCCTATTGTCCGGATCGCCATTTTCGGCATTGCGCTGGGAATGACCGTTATGTTTGTATCCATTGCAATCCTTACAGGATTCCAGCAACAAATACGGGATAAGGTTGTTGGCTTCGGAGCGCATATTCTCATTACCCAGTATGATGAAAATTCATCGCTGGAGCCGAGACCGGTTTCAATCCATCAGCCTTTTTACCCCGGTATTGAAAAAACACCCGGAATCCGGCACATTCAGGTATTTGCCACAAAAGCAGGAATTATAAAATCACAGGGACAAATCCAGGGAGCCATTTTAAAAGGAATCGGAAAAGATTACGATTGGTCGTTCTTTAAAAACCGGATCGTGTATGGAAAAATCCTGCAACTCCCCGATACTGGAAAAAGCAATGATGTACTCATCTCAAAAGTACTTGCTTCCATGATGAATCTCAAAACCGGTGATGATCTCCGGATGTATTTCATTAATGGAGATCATACTATGGGAAGAAAATTCCACATCTGTGGAATCTATGAAACCGGTATGGATGATTTTGACAAGGTTTATATTATCTGCGACATCCGTCATATCCAGAAACTCAGCAACTGGAAAGCAGATGAAGTAGGTGGATTTGAAGTGCTGATCAACAATTTCAAAGACCTGGACCATTTGGGAAAACTCGTTTACCAACAAGCCGGTTACTCCATGAATGCCCGTACGATCCGCCAAATGTACCCCCAGATTTTTGACTGGCTTGATCTGCAGGATGTTAATGTAGTGATCATTCTTGTTTTGATGATCATAGTGACAGGCATTACGATGATATCCACATTGCTTATCCTAATCCTGGAAAGAACAAATACCATCGGGATTTTAAAAGCGCTGGGAATGAAAAATACTGGAATCCGGAGAGTTTTTCTTTACAATGCGGTGTATATCGTCGGACTGGGATTATTGTGGGGAAATTTAATAGGACTTGCCTTATGCCTGATCCAGCAAAAGTTTGGCATCGTGACCCTACCGCAGGAATCTTATTATGTTTCTGTAGTGCCAATAAATCTGGATCTCTGGAACATTATACTATTAAACCTGGGAACCCTGGCAGCCTGTATGGCTATGCTGATCGTACCGTCTTATATTATTACCCGGGTCAGCCCTGTGAAGGCAATCCGTTTTTCCTGAGATGAATCCCACATTCTTTCTTCCCGGATTCTTCCCACCACCATCTTCCGGCACGCAGATCTTCACCTGGCAAAACAGCCCGAGTGCAAGGCTGGCATCCGATACTCCGGAATCCTTTATCATGTAAAGTATTATATGGGATCTTATGCGAACGTAGATATTCCCAGACCTGATCTTCTGACCAGTCAAACAAAGGATTTACCTTAATCAGTCCGTAAGTATCATCCCATTCAACCATGGGTGTATTCTTACGGTTTTCCGATTGACTTCTCCGGAGTCCGGTAATCCATACTTTCATACCTTTCAGAGCTTTCAGCATAGGTTCCACTTTGCGTATCCGGCAACAAAGTTTTCTGTTTTCAATACTATCAAAGAAAAGATTGATTCCATGCTCAGAAACCATTTTTTGTATACTCGCGGCATCGGGAAACATTACCTTTATTTTCATTCCGTATTTCTTTTCCGAAATATCCATAAGATCATAGGTTTCGGGAAACAACCGGCCGGTATCCAGTGTAAAAACATGAACAGATGGGTCTGTTTTGGATATCATTTCAAAGAGAACCTGGTCTTCAGCTCCAAGGCTGGTAGCAAAAGCCACTTCACCGGGAAATTCTTTTCCGAAAAACCGGATAATTTCATCCGCCGGTTTTCCATTAAGAATTGATATGTAATTACTTATTTTTTCTTCCATCTTTTTTATTTGAATATTCCGAAAGTACGAATTTCTAATCTTGCATCAAATAAACGTAAATTTGGCGAAAACAATATTCTATGAAAGTCCATTTCATTGCTATCGGGGGAAGCGCTATGCACAACCTGGCTATTGCATTGTACAAAAAGGGTTATCAGATAACAGGATCCGATGATGAGATCTTTGAACCTTCAAAAAGCCGGCTTGCAAAATATGGTTTACTGCCTGATTCATCCGGCTGGGATGCAGGACGTATTACAAGCGATCTGGATGCGGTGATCCTTGGAATGCACGCCCGCGCTGATAATCCCGAACTTCTGAAAGCAAAGGAAATGGGGCTTAAGATCTTTTCTTACCCGGAATATCTTTATGAGCAATCCAAAAATAAAAAACGGATTGTAATCGGCGGCAGCCACGGAAAAACCACTATTACTGCAATGATTCTTCATGTACTAAATCATTGCAGGATTGATTGTGATTACATGGTCGGAGCCCAGCTCGATGGTTTTGATGTTATGGTAAAACTGTCGGATAATGCGCCATATATGATTCTTGAAGGGGACGAGTACCTGACCTCTCCCATAGATCCCCGTCCGAAGTTCCACCTTTATTTTCCGGATATCGCTTTACTGAGTGGCATTGCATGGGATCATATTAATGTTTTTCCCACTTTTGAAAAGTACACAGAACAATTTGCCCGGTTTATCGATCTTATCACGCCGAAAGGAACGCTGATTTATTGCAATGAAGATAAAGAACTGGCAAAGATTTGCCCGGAAGCCCGTGCCGACATTCACCAGATCCCATATTCCTTTCCGGAATATTACATTAAAGACGGAATCACCCGCGTGATTCATGAAGGACAGGAATATACTCTGAAAGTTTTCGGAAAACATAATTTGCTAAACCTGAACGGAGCTCGGATGGTATGTCGTGAACTGGGTGTTTCAGATTCAGACTTTTTCTCATCCGTACAAAGCTTTTCAGGAGCGTCCAAACGACTTGAACTTATTGCATCAGGATGTAATACATCTATTTATAAAGACTTTGCCCATTCTCCTTCCAAATTGAAAGCAACCATTGGGGCAGTCAGGGAACAATTTCCCGGACACAAGCTGTTTGCCTGCATGGAATTGCATACATTCAGCAGTTTGAGCAAGGAATTTTTTTCACACTATGCAGGATCCATGAATGAAGCCGATGTTTCCATCGTATTCTTTAATCCGCATGCATTGCAGCTTAAGAAACTTCCACCGGTAACTTCAGAAGAGATCAGGAATGGTTTTCAGAATGATAAAATCGAAATCATTAATGATTCTACCTTGCTTCGCGACAGGATACTTCGCGAAGATCCCCGAAATACTATCTTTCTCCTGATGAGCAGCGGAGATTTTAACGGACTTGACTTGTCCGGTTTAGCTGATGAAATTCTGAAAGAATTATAGGATTATCCGTTCATGGAAATCAGGAATTCTTCGTTCGACTGAGTATATTTCATCTTATCCTTAAGAAATTCCATTGCTTCGAGGGAAGTCATATCGGCAAGGTGATTTCTTAGAATCCAGATACGCTGGAGCACATCTTTTTCGAGAAGGAGGTCTTCCCTGCGGGTGCTGGATGCAACGATATCAATTGCCGGATAGATCCGCTTGTTGGAAAGTTTCCGGTCGAGCTGGAGTTCCATATTACCAGTACCTTTAAATTCTTCAAAGATAACTTCGTCCATCTTGGAACCGGTATCGATAAGAGCGGTAGCAATGATGGTCAGCGAACCACCGTTTTCGATCTGACGGGCAGCTCCGAAAAACCGTTTGGGTTTCTGAAGAGCATTTGCTTCCACACCACCGGAAAGGACTTTTCCGGAAGCAGGAGCTACGGTATTGTAAGCACGGGCCAAACGAGTGATGGAATCCAGAAGAATTACGACATCGTGACCGCTTTCAACCAGCCGTTTTGCCTTTTCCAGAACGATGTTCGAAATACGGACATGGCGTTCGGCGGGTTCATCAAAAGTGGATGAAATAACTTCAGCTCTGACGCTGCGTTGCATATCGGTAACTTCTTCAGGACGTTCATCAATCAGCAAAACGATCATGTAAACATCAGGATGATTATATGCAATGGCATTTGCAATTTCCTTCAATAACACGGTTTTCCCGGTTTTCGGCTGAGCAACGATCAGTCCACGCTGTCCCATACCGATCGGTGAAAACATATCAATAACTCTTGTTGAAAGGGATTCTCCGGGGTGTCCTGTCAGGTTGAATTTCTTCATCGGGAACAACGGAGTAAGAAAATCGAAGGGAATACGATCCCGGATCTCTTCCGGTGTACGTCCGTTGATCAACTCCACTTTAATAAGGGGAAAATACTTTTCACCTTCTTTCGGAGGGCGGATTGTTCCACGAACGGTATCGCCGGTTTTAAGCCCGAATAGTTTAATCTGTGACTGGGAAACATAAATATCATCGGGTGAGTTCAGGTAGTTATAATCCGAGGAGCGCAGGAAACCGTATCCATCGCTCATGATTTCAAGAACTCCTTCACTGGTGATAATCCCATCAAATTCAAAGGAATATTCTTCTCTTAATTTATCCGGTTGACGTCTGTGCATATCCCGGCGTCTTCTTTCTTCCTGCATTCCGGAAGGTTGTTCAAAAGAAGAAGAGACCTGCACAGGTGCAGGTGCGGGAACCGATGCAGGGGCAGGTGCAGGTGCAGGTGCAGATGCAGGCGTATCTACAGGAGGAAGAACGATTCCATCTGCAGGAGGAATTTCCGGTTTCCCGACAAAATCAAGTTCAGGTTCAGCAATAGGTTTATCCGCTGGATATTCGATAGGTTCATTTTCAGGAGTAGGAATATCGGATTCCGGAAGTCTGACAGGAATGAGTCTTTCGGTTCTTTCTACTCTTTCGGGTCTTCCTGCTCTTTCAGGGCGCTCCATCTTTTCCGGACGTTCGGTTCTTTCTGTTTTTTCAGGTTTTTCCACCTTATCCGGCTTGACTTCCTTTGCAGGAGACTGGGTTGGTTGCAACAGAGTCTTGGATTCAGGCTGGGATGTAGCTATAGGTTGTTTTAAACGGGAAGTTCGTTGCCTTTTCGGGCGGAATTCTTTCTTGGAAGCTTTTTTTTCTGCATCCAGGATTTCCTTGGAAGGATTTAATGCCTGGTAATCCAGAATTTTATAAATAAGGTCTTGCTTATTAAGCTTATCTACTTTTTGAATATTTAATTGCTTGGCAATATCTTTTAAGTCTTGCAAATCTTTACTGTCAAGCGAAATAATGTCGTACATCGATCAAAAATGATTGGTTAAACAATAATTTAAACAGCTGTTGAACTGGGTGAAAAAATATCTCAGATAGAGGAAAATTAGAATATAAATGCTTATTTTTATTCTTCCGCGGCTACTACTCCAAAAGAAATTCTCAGGGAAGACAACGCTACAAATATACAAAAAAAAATGATAAATCAAGAAAAATTATTTCCCTGATGATTCCAAAAATCTTTACTAACTTCGTTTCATAAAAATTTTTTTATGATTCAGCGTATTCAAAGTCTTTATCTAGCTCTGTCCGTTGTCGCTTGTGGCCTCCTTTTCTTTTTCCCCATGGCAGTTTTTGTTCATCCGTCAGGCATTTACAATTTTTTCATCTATGGAATAAAATATATGCTGGAACCTCCGATGATATTGAATTTCTGGCTGGTTTTCCCGGCATTGGCTATGATCATTATTGCAACGATACTGACTGCTTCCTCCATATTCCTTTATAAAAACAGGAAATTGCAGGTTCTTTTTGTCAGCATTGCCTTTCTCCTTCATGTCATCCTGATCTCTGTGATCTTGTTATTCTATATTTCCCATTTTGAAGATATTTACGGAATTCATTCTTATAAATTTGGCATCTTTCTTCCGTTAATCTCCCTGGGATTACTCATTCTGGCCAATCGTGCCATCCGGAAAGACGAAGCGCTGGTAAAATCAGCAGACAGACTTCGGTAAATCAGGTCAATACCCCGTTCCCCGTGGGATATCCAGCACATCCAGATCCCGGATATTACTCCCGTCGATAATAAACCGGACCATCGTGATAGAAAGCTGAGCTCCATAATTACCTGCCGCACCCGGATTTATGCATAAAAATCCATGTTTTTTATCATACATCACTCTTAAAATATGAGAATGGCCGCAAATGAACAGTTGTGGTGAATACTGAAGGATATTCCTCATCGCCCGGTGGTCATATTTTCCGGGATATCCTCCGATATGCGTCATCAGAACCTTTACATTTTCTACAGTAAATACTAATATTTCAGGAAATTCCATCCGGACATCCCTTCCGTCAATGTTGCCATATACTGCCCGCAAAGGCCATTTCTCACGGATCTGATCAGCAACGGCTATATCTCCTAAATCTCCGGCATGCCATATCTCATCACACTTCGAAAAAAAATCAAATACCTTTGGATGAAGAATGGAATGTGTATCTGAAAGTAATCCTATCTTTTTCATATTTCCCAAAAATATAAAAAACCTTAAACCGGATCATCCGATTCTTTTCAACATCCGGGAAATAATCAAAATATTAAAGATATCTTTGTTCATTCTGAAAATTTTCTCGAAAAGAGCTTAAAACATTATATCCCATGACTGATCTGATAGTAATCATTATAGGCATCATCGTTATTATTGCCCTGATCCTGTTCTGGTTTCTGATTAAAAAAAACTCCGGGAATACCGACAATCAAGACCTTTCCGGTAAAATCGATACTCTGAATTCAGAGAAAATCCTTGCCGAAGGAAAAGTGAATATGTTGAATGAAAGAGTGGATAGTCTTATAGCCGAATTAAAGGAAAAAGAGAAAGCTTTGTTTGAGCTATCGGGTAAAGTTTCCGGCAAAGAAGCTGAAAATAATGCATTGGAGAAAAAGCTGGAAGCACAGCAAGCTGATATTGAAAAGCTTCAGGAAAAGTTCAGCGCAGAATTTAAAAACCTGGCGAATGATATTCTTGAGGAAAAAACAGCCAAATTTACTGAACAAAACCGCGAAAAGCTGGATCAGCTTCTGAAACCTTTAGGCGAGAAGATTAAGGATTTTGAAAAAAAGGTTGAAGAGACTTATGACAGAGAGTCGAAACAGAGATTTTCTCTTGAAAAAGAAATAAAAAACCTGGCGGAACAGAATCAGCAGATCAGCAAAGAAGCCAACAACCTCACTCACGCTCTGAAAGGAGATGCCAAAATCCAGGGTAACTGGGGTGAAATGATCCTGGAAAGGATTCTGGAGAAATCAGGCCTCGTCAGGGACCGTGAATATTTTGTCCAGGAATCCTTCGCCGGAAACGAAGGTGGCCGCTTACAACCGGATATCATTGTAACCTATCCGGGTGAACGCAATGTAATCATTGACTCCAAGGTTTCCCTGACAGCTTATGAACGGTTTGTCAACAGCGAAATACGGGAAGAACAGAATGTTGCCCTTCAGGAACATATCCAGTCGGTACGAAAGCATGTTATGGAACTCAGTGCCAAGAATTACCAGGATATCTATCCCCTGAAAAGCCTTGATTTTGTTATGATGTTCATTCCGGTCGAGCCTGCTTACCTGATCGCTATGCAAAATGACCCTTCCCTATGGAATTTTGCTTACGACAGGCGTGTGGTTATGATCAGCCCAACCAACCTGATTGCTGCTCTCAAGATGATTGCAAACCTCTGGAGATTCGAGTATCAAAATAAAAATGCCCTGGAAATCGCCCGGCAGGGAGGCGAATTGTATGACAAATTTAAATCCTTCACCGACGATCTGGAAGACATTGGTAAAAAACTGAATGCCACTCACGACAGTTATGAAGGAGCCATGAAAAAGTTGGTTACCGGGAAAGGAAATCTGGTTCGCCGGGCTGAGAAAATAAAAGAACTCGGAGCAAAAACCAGTAAAGATCTGGCGAAGTCATTGCTGGAAAAAAGTGATGAGTGAAAACGGATAAATCGTAAATCAATAATAATCCAAAATTCAAGAGAAAGTGTCGTTTATTTATGGAATACACCCGGTTATGGAAGCTTTAAAATCCGGGAAAGAATTTGAGAAAGTTTTGATCCAGAAAGGATTGAAAGGAGAAGGTTTTCATCAGTTGCATTCTTTACTCCGGGAGTTGGAGATGCCTGTACAATTTGTGCCGCTGGAAAAGCTGAACAAATTAACCCGGAAAAACCACCAGGGAGTCATCGGTTATCTTTCAGAAATCGTTTATCAAAAAATTGATGACCTTATCCCTGTAATTTTTGAACAAGGTCGTATTCCGTTGATTCTTGTCCTTGACCACATAACAGATGTCAGGAATTTCGGAGCTATTGGCCGTACTGCAGAATGTTCCGGTGTGGATGCAATCGTTGTACCGTCAAAAGGATCGGCACTTATCAATGCGGATGCAGTCAAAACTTCAGCAGGAGCCCTGTACAAACTTCCGGTTTGCCGTGTGGAAAACCTTGAAGAATCTATCGTTTTTTTGAAAAATAGCGGACTCCGGGTCATTGCAGCTACCGAAAAGGCTGACTATGAATATACAAAAGCCACCTTCAATCAGCCAGCCGTTCTGATCATGGGATCTGAGGAAACAGGAATATCTTCAGGCCTTCTGGAACTGGCTGACGAAAAAATCCGGATCCCTCTTTTAGGAGAGATCTCTTCACTTAATGTATCAGTAGCTGCCGGAATCCTTCTCTTTGAAGCAGTAAGACAAAGAAAATCCTGATTGCATGTACATTATTAAAATAAAAGGCACACACCATATTCCTGATTACATTCAAATCCGGGATGAGGATTTCACACTGGTTGCCTATTTCAAAATCACAAGGCCCGGACGGGCATTGTCACGCTGCAACCTGACGGATAAAACCGATGAAATCTTAAATTTTGCGCAGAAACTTCCATATGGAATTGTACGTAAACTTGACATTTAAATTCCAGAGAAAGCTGAATAGTTAACCACATAAATCCTTTTATAATTCATGGAAAATCATTCTGTTATCCGTTTCGACAAAGTTTCAATCTATCAACATGAAAATCTGATCCTTGCCAACGTAAACCTGAATATAGAATCCAGTGAATTTGTATATCTTATAGGAAAAACCGGGAGCGGTAAGAGCAGTTTTTTAAAAACAATTTACGGTGAACTGCCGGTCAGGAACGGACAAGCGAGTGTTTGTGATTTCGATCTCCGGAAACTTCGGAAAAAAGAGATCCCTTTCCTTCGTCGCAAGTTGGGAATAGTTTTTCAGGATTTCCAGCTTTTGATGGATCGGTCGGTTAATGAAAACCTTTTATTTGTCATGAAAGCAACCGGCTGGTCTGATAAAAAAGAGATGCAGCGCCAGTTGAATGAAGTCCTTGCAAAAGTCAATCTTGAAACAAAGGGAAAT
Organism: Bacteroidota bacterium; assembly: GCA_030706225.1. Lineage (GTDB taxonomy): Bacteria > Bacteroidota > Bacteroidia > Bacteroidales > FEN-979 > JAUZOW01. The sequence goes on from JAUZOW010000044.1 coordinate 16,137, forward strand.
AAAATGCCCCATCAGCTTTCAGGAGGAGAACAGCAACGCGTAGGAATTGCAAGGGCGATGGTAAATGATCCTCAGATCATCTTAGCAGATGAGCCCACCGGAAATCTGGATCCGGAAACTTCAGAAGGGATTATCAGTTTGTTGTTTGATATTTCAAAAGCAGGAAACACAGTGCTGATGGCGACGCACAATTACACTTTCTTTGAAAAATTCCCCGCCCGCACCCTTAGATGCGAGCAGGGAAATATCCTTGAATCGGATTAATCACCCAGCGTGGCAACCATTACAGCTTTGATTGTATGAAGTCTGTTTTCAGCTTCATCAAAAACAATAGAAGCCGGGGATTCAAAAACTTCTTCCGTTACTTCCATGCCATTCAAGCCATAACGTTTAAATATATCTTTTCCCACTTCTGTATCGGTATTATGGAATGAAGGAAGGCAGTGCAGGAACTTCACATCCGGATTGCCGGTCTTTTTCATCAATTCTTTGTTTACCTGATAAGGGAGCATTTCTTTGATTCTTTCTTCCCATAAGGATGGAGCTTCACCCATTGATACCCACACATCGGTATAAATAAAATCAACATCTTTTACAGCTTCATCCACATTTTCCGTAATCATGATCTTTGCACCGGTTTCTTTTGCAATGTCTTTGCAGGTATTAACCAATTCAGGCGAAGGCCAGTATTTTTCAGGAGCCGCTGCACGGAAATCCATACCCATTTTTGCAGCTCCAGCCATCAGTGAATTAGCCATATTGTACCGGGCATCCCCGCAATAGCAGAATGAAATCTCATTCAATGGTTTATGACTATGTTCCAGCATGGTCATGAAATCAGCAAGAACCTGAGTCGGATGAAATTCATTGGTCAATCCATTCCACACAGGAACACCGGAAAATGATGCAAGATCTTCGACAATCTGCTGACCGAAACCGCGATATTCAATTCCGTCAAACATTCTTCCCAGCACCCTTGCCGTATCTCTCATGGTTTCTT
>JAUZOW010000045.1 GCA_030706225.1 Bacteroidota bacterium
CGTGGTGTAGATGTTGCCATGTTAAGCATTACTCCTTTCCAATACAATCCTGTTACTAAGGAACTGGTTGTTTATAAAGATCTTAAGCTGAAAGTTCATTTTAACGGCGGAAACAGCCAGTTTGGAGATGTTGCTTACCGTAACCGCTGGTGGGATCCGATTCTTTCCGATTTTCTGTTAAATTACTCCTCGCTGCCTAAAGTTGATTATGATGCCCGTTATAAGAAACTTGCCAAAACGAAAGATAATCCTTCCGATGAATGTGAATATATCATCATAACCCCTACCGGACCTGATTTTCTTGCCTGGGCTGACAGTATCCAGCGTTTCCGTAACCAACAGGGTATTCTGACCCACGTATTTACTGTCGATGAGGTGGGAGGCAATACCACAAGCGCTATTCAGTCATTCATCGATAACGCTTATAACAACTGGACTATTAAACCGGTGGCCTGCTTACTGCTTGGAGACTACGGAACCGATGGAACAAAAAATATTATTTCCACCCTTTTGGTTCATCCAGCCGGTTATCCCAATTTTGCTTCCGATAATATATATGCGGATGTTGACGGCGATCATCTTCCCGATGTAGTCTTTTCAAGAATCACGGCTAACGATGCCAACCAGCTCCAGATCATGTGCACCAAATTCCTCTCCTATGAACGGACTCCGCCTACTGATCCTTTATTCTATGATAAACCCATTACCTGTTTAGGCTGGCAGACAGAACGCTGGTTCCAGCTTTGTTCTGAAGTTACAGGAGGTTATTTCAGAACCGTTCTGAATAAACATCCCCGCCGTATCAATTCCATCTACCAGGGAACTCCGGGATCCATTTGGTCATCCAACGGCAATACATCCACGTTAGTGAACTATTTCGGACCGAACGGACTTGGATACATCCCTCAGACTCCTATTGAACTGGGTGGCTTCAGTGGGGGAAATGCCACAATGATCAATAATGCCATTGATTCGGGAGCTTTTATGCTTCTGCATCGTGATCATGGTGAATATACCGGATGGGGCGAACCCTCATACAATACAGGTAATATTGGACAGCTCACCAATACTTTGCTTCCTTTCGTATTTTCCATTAATTGCCAGACAGGAGCTTACCACCGGAGCCAGGAGTGCTTCGCTGAAAAATTCCACCGTCATTCTATCAATGGACATAACGCAGGAGCTATCGGTGTTACTGCCCCGACAGAAGTATCTTATTCTTTTGTCAACGATACCTATTTATGGGGTAATATGGATAATATGTTCCCCGACTTTATGCCGGACGGGCAAACCCCACCGACCCCAAGAGGTGCAATGCCTGCCTTCGGTAATGCAGGCGGTAAATATTTCCTGTACTCCTCAAGCTGGCCAACCAACCCCGGTGATAAAACCGTTACCTATAACCTGTTCCACTTTCACGGTGATGCTTTCTCTGTAATGTATTATGAAGTACCTTCTGCTCTTACAGTGACTCATAATACCGACATTCCGGAAGGCGATACCATCATTACAGTGACTGCAAATCAGAATGCTTTGATCGCTCTTACTATAAATAATGTTATTATCGCTACAGCTGTCGGCAATGGAAATACTCCGGTTGAAATTACCATTCCTCCACAGACTGTCGGAACACAAATCGTGATCACAGTTACTAAACAGAATTTTTATCGTTACAAAGCTTATATCCCTGTAGTTCCCGGATTCTTTGCCGATTTTACAACCAGTACCAACCAGGTTTGTACCGGAAACTCAGTGAATTTCACGGATGCATCAACGGGTGAACCGACTTCATGGGTATGGACATTCACCGGTGGAAATCCTGCTACTTCGACGGATCAGAACCCAACCGTGTCTTACAATACTCCGGGCACATATTCCGTAACGCTTTCCATTACCAAAGGCACTTCCACAGATACGGAAACCAAGGATTCCCTGATTGAAGTATTTCCTCAGGCTATTCCTGATTTCAGTGTTGAAACCGCTTGCGCAGGCATTCCTGCAACCTTTACAGATCAGTCGAACCCCAATGGCGGGACCCTTACATCCTGGGCATGGGATTTTGGCGATCCTGCAAGCGGCTCATCCAATACTTCCACTGAACAGAACCCGGTTCATGCATTTTCTGCCGCCGGCACTTATAATGTGTTACTCCAGATTGTCAACAACAACTTGTGCGGAAATACAGTATCAAAGAGTGTCGCTGTTATGACTATTCCGGATACCGCTGCCGTTCCGACAGGGCAAACCGAAGTTTGCATTGGTACTGAAAGCATTCCTTATCATGTTGACGAAGCCACTTATGCTTCCTCTTATGTATGGGAAGTTTCTCCTGCCGAAGCCGGAACCATAACGGGAACCACTCAGGATGCTCTCCTGAATGCATCTTCAGCATACACAGGCACTGCAACTATCCGCGTAAAAGGCGTGAATACCTGTGGTGAAGGTGTATTTTCAGATGTACTCTCACTCGATGTGAAACCGATTCCCGGAATCGCAGCAACCCCTGCAGGACCTGATTCAGTTGATGTTAATAAAATAACAACCAGCGATTTCACCACCGCTGGCGCTTCCGATGCGACAATCTACCAGTGGGTCCTGAATCCTGTGACTGCCGGTACCATTTCCGGTGATCAGTTGACAGGCACTGTAACCTGGAATAACCAGTTCAAAGGCGATGCAACCATTTCCGTAACCGGTTCTTCTGCATGGTGTGCCGGAACGACATCCGATGTTAAAACAGTTCATATTTATTCCACACTCGGTATCAATGAAATCGGAATGGGTGGTATTGAAATATTCCCCAACCCGACACATGGAATTTTGACTGTAAAATTCAACAAAAGCTTATCGGATAACCTATCCATCCGGGTATTCAATATTCTGGGTAATCCTGTCCTGGAAAAAACGGATTTGAACATCAGCAAACCGGTATCCCAATCTATTGATATTTCTAAGTTTTCTGAAGGTGTTTATTACCTCCGGATCGAAAACAAATCCCAGATTTATACCTGTAAAGTCGTTTTGCAGAAATAGATCAGACATTGATAATTTAAACCCCTCCCCCTCCGGAGGGGTTTTTTTGTCTCATCCAATTTCTATCTTTGTATTTCATTCATTTTGTCATGAAAAAATCTCTGCTGCCGCTGTTTATTTTTCTGATCCTGTTTTATATATCTGCAGGAGCTCAAAAGCCTTCATACCGTTCCTATATCACCCCAAAAGGCAGGAACATTGTCAAACCCATGATTGATAACATCGGATACTGGAAAAGAATGATCAACCTGGGATATGTGAAACCTGATACTTTTTCTCCCGTACCACCTTCAGTCTTTACTACCAGCCGGATCTCTGCCGCAGGGATCCGGACACAGGATTCCCCCGACATACCGGTAACTACCTATACTTCTACTCAAAGCGAGAATTCTGTTTTTATCTGTCCGGAGGATGAAAGCAAGGCGCTGAATTCAAACAATTCAACAGGATGGCTTGGAAATACGGTCGGAGTACTTTACGGAGCGGATGGATTAAAAACCGAGGATTATGGATACGATTGGGAAGGATCCATCGAAGGTTCCGGAGATATGAATAACGGAGATCCGGCAACGGCCATCGGCCGGAACGGATGGTGGTATGTCGGAAAAATTTCACAGAATTACGGACAGTCGGTTGCTTATTCCACCAACCAGGGCGCTACCTGGCATGATGTAGATGTAAAGACCGTCATGGATCCGGGAAATGATATTCTGGACAAGAACCATTTATGGATCGACAATTCCGCTACCAGCCCTTATGAAGGCAATCTGTACGATGCCTGGACAAATTTTGTACAAACCAGTCCAAATTATATGCAGATTGAGCTCTGCCGTTCAACAAATCATGGACTGACCTGGGATTCTCCCATAAATATCAGTGAAGCTGTGAACGCCGGTTCACATAACCAGGGGGTAAACCTGACCACAGGCCCCAACGGAGAAGCTTATGCAGTATGGGCAATTTATGATTCTTATCCTTCCGATGAAAAAGCAATCGGTTTTGCAAAATCCATCACAGGAGGCGCCGTATTTGCACCCGCAAAAAGGATTATCGACAATATCCGGGGTATTCGCATGTCGGAGACATCCAAGTACATGCGTGTTAATTCATTCCCTTCCGCTACAGTTGATAACAGCAACGGCCCAAACCGCGGAACGATCTATGTAACCTGGGCAAATATCGGAGTTCCCGGAATCAATACCGGCTCCGATATCGATATCTATATGATCCGGTCAAAAGACAATGGAGATACCTGGTCGGCACCCATCCGGATAAATCAGGATCCGTCAGGCCTGGGAAAACAGCATTTCTTCCCCTGGATCACTTGTGATCCCGATAACGGCTATCTATCCGTAATCTATTACGATGACCGCAATTGCGATACAAACCAGTGTGAAACCTATATTTCATATTCCTACAATGGAGGAGATACCTGGACAGATCTTAAAGTATCCGATGTGAAATTCACTCCTCATCCCATCTCCGGGCTTGCAATCGAATATTTCGGGGATTATCTGGGCATTGCATCCAAAAACCGGAAAGTATATCCTGTCTGGACAGATAACCGTTACGGGTATGCCATGAGTTATATATCACCGGTAGACCTTAATCCTGCTCCCGGCCAACCTTATGTCATCTATTATTCCTATGATCTTCAGAAAATAGGAAAAAGCGGCAGTACCAATCTGAATTACGGAGATTCGTTACATCTTACGCTTTCGCTTCAGAATATCGGCGATCATACAGCCGACAGCACATTCGCTTATATATCCACAACTAACCCTTATATCACAGTTTCCGATAGCATGGAATATTACGGAGCTCTGTTGCCAGGTGAGATCAAATCCATTCCCAACGGATATTCACTAAAGGTATCCGATACCATTCCCGATGGAGAGAGAGTATTGTTCAGAGTTCATGTCATTAATAAAGATACTTCGTGGTACAGCCAGTTTGTCATTGAAGCCCGGTCGCCTTCCCTGAAAATTACAGATATGACGATCATTGATTCCCTCACGGGGAATGGCAATGAGCGGCTTGACCCGGGAGAAACAGCCGACATAAAGGTCTCCGTTACAAATACCGGCCATTTTGCCTGCCCGGCAACCGGTATTCGTTTCCGAACTTCATGTTCCTTCCTGGCAATCCAGAACGACAGCATCTATTTTGATACATTGGCCCCCGGCGATACCATAACCGCTGTTTTTCATGTCATTGCAAGCGATGATGCACCCCTTGGAACTCACTGCAATCTTGATTTCAGGGCAACTTCCGGTTTGTACTCGACCCATGCTCTTTACCGGGAATTCATCGGATTAATTGTTGAAGACTGGGAAACCAACGGATTTAAAAAGTTCAAATGGTATCTTGTAGGTGGAAATAACCAATGGCAGACTACTTCTTTCGATAAATACGAAGGACATTATTCTGTCAGGTCGGGGACTATTTATGATAACCAGTACACACCCATCCAGGTTTCTTATGTGACCGGTGCCGACGATTCAATTTCTTTTTACAGAAAAGTATCTTCAGAAGCCGGATGGGATTTCCTGCAATTTTTTATCGATAATGTAAAGCAGGGAGAATGGTCGGGAGAAAGAAACTGGGAGCGTGAAATCTTTTTTGTTCCTGCCGGTTCACACATTTTCAAATGGATTTATTACAAAGACGGTCTTGCCAGTGCAGGCCAGGACCGGTCATATATCGATTTCATCGTTTTTCCCCAGCCACCACTTCCCCAGGTGAATGCCGGGAAAAATGACACGATCTGTTCAGGTTCATCCTATACCTTGCAAGCTACAGCCAGCGCGTACGATTCTCTTAAATGGGAAACATACGGAGATGGGACATTCAGTAATGATACTTTGATAAATCCCGTTTATTCACCGGGTCCTCAGGACATTTCGACCGGGAGCGTCCGGCTCCGCCTTACAGCTTTCGGAACCTATGGGAAAAATTATTCCAGTACATGGTTAACGATAAAACAGCTCCCAGCAATCCAGGTTACTGTTTATCCAAGGGATACTCTTTGCAGTGACAAGGTATTCACACTTTCCGTGGAAGATATTCCCGGAGCTCATTACCTGTGGACTCCAGGTGGATTTACAACATCCCAGATTCAGGTGGATACTTCCGTTACGCAAGGTGAAGGCACTACACTCTTTAACATCAGGGTTTCCTTTTCATCCGAATGCATAAAGGTGGATTCAGCAACCGTAACCTTTAAAGACTGCACAGGCATAGATGATCACGACGCTGATTTCCGTGTTTATGTATATCCTAATCCCTGTCATGGAACCTTCTTCCTGGATCTTTCCCTGAAACAAACCGCCGATATTAATCTTTCCCTTGTGAACGCACTGAATATCCCTGTTTATGAAGAAAAAGGATGGAAAGTAACCCGTAAAGCGCACAGGAAATTTGAATTTCCGGAAATCGCACCGGGTATGTACTATCTCCGGATCGAAAGCATACTGGGAAAATGGTCGCAAAAGATCATCATCAGCAGGTAATTTTCAAGGCTGATGACAACGACTGATGACTTAGATAAGAAGAGATTGCATTTTTTATCCAGGAATGCGTATTTTTGCATTAAATGATCCGGAAATCATTATCGCTACTTTGCATCGCCGTATTTCTCTATAACCTTTGCGGCTATTACTTTATTTTCCTTTCTGAGCAAAATAATCTTAGGGATGAAATGGAATGCGAGATCCATTCTGGTAAAATCAGAAGTCATGCAGAGATTATAGTTATTTCCGATCCCGGCAAAAATCCAGATTTCCGGTGGATCGACAAAAATGAATTTATTTTCAAAAACCATTTGTACGATATTGTATCCATCAAGGTTTCCGGACAAGATCTGATCATTACCTGCATCAATGATAATAAAGAAGAAAAACTCATTTCAGATTACTCACATAATACCAATCTTCTGAGTGAAAATTCTACTCCGGCCCGTTCTCATCATAGTCAGGTTCTTTCACAACTTATCATTACTTCCGCTCTTCTTTCTGAAACATCGGGCTCTTATTCCCTTCAATCTTCGGATTTTAAATTCAATGAATACATTTCTCAGTTTTCCTATTACAATGTTACACCCCTGACACCTCCTCCCAGAGTGTGATCCTTTTTGAAAGTACATTTTCTTTTTCAACTTACCGTTGATCATTTATCATAGTCAGATTCCCTGAGTAAAGAATTGTATTTTGATTTTTCATGATTATTTATTCATTTGAAATTTAATTAACTAAAAATGAGATCACTATATTTAACCCTATTATTTATATTCATTCTAGGTGGTGCTGTAAAAGCTCAGAAAGCTCCGGTCCAAAAGGCCACAAAACCCGGAAATGATACTATAAAAAGTCTTGATGAGGTAGTTATTTCGGCTCTCCGTACCAATGTTCCGTTGAAAGAGATCCCTGCTTCCATCTCTTACCTGAACTCCCGTCAGATCAATACCGTTTCAAAATCGATTGCTCCGGACGAAGCTTTACGGTTGGTTCCCGGTGTGAAAGTTGAAAATGGTACCGACGGTTCCCGCGTTCATCTTTATATTCGTGGACAAGGCATTCTTTCGGAAAGTGGTTTCCGTGGAATCCAGGTTCTTATCGATGGTGTTCCCGTCAATGACCCGGGTGGTTATTGCCCTGATCTGTATGATGTTGATTGGGCTACCGTTAAAAATGTGGAAGTTGTCAAAGGACTTGCTGCTTCCGTTTATGGAGCCAATGCAACCGGTGGTATCGTGAATATTCTTACCCAAAACGGAGGAGATAAACCGGTGAATACTTCTCTTTATACTTCAGCCGGTTCTTATGGCTTCTGGAAAGTTCTTGGACAGGTTGACGGAAAACAGAATAACATTGATTACCGTGTATCATACTCTCATATGCAGGGCCATGGATACAGGGAACATCAGGCTTTCATGGGAGATAACTTCAGCGAAAAAGTGAACTGGACTCCTTCTTCCAGAATAAAGCTTACCCAGATCCTGACTTATACAAATTATTTCAACCAGAATTCCGAAGGCATTAACCTTTACCGTTATGAAAATTACGGATCCAGGGCTGCCAATACAGACGCAGTTCCTTATAATGAATTCCATGAAACCAAAAGGCTTACCGGTGCATTACTGGGAACATTCGATATAGATAAAAACCAGAATATCCAGGCCAAAGGTTATGTCAGGAGCAACAATTACCGGGAAACATCCAATAATGGCGATGACTATAAACCTTATGTAACCATGGGTGGATCCGCTCAGTATAATCTTAATTGCGGTACAGGAAACCTGGTAAACCATTTCAGCCTTGGTACCGACTTCCAGACACAAACTCTTACAGAACACGAATATGCTGTTCCCGATGAAGGACACAGGGATTCCACAAGGGTTGACAGCTACTGGAGCCGTCAATGCTTTGACCTCGACCAAATTCTGATTAACCAGATCATCAAGCAAAGAAGTTTTGGTGTTTTCCTGATCGACAAACTGGATATCGCAAAGAAACTCTATGCTCTTGTTAATGTTCGTTACGACTATCTTTACACCAGTCTCGAAAACAATATCCCCACCCCGGATTCCATTTCACCCTCAGGCCACAGGATCTTCTCAAAACCGACCTATCGTATTGGTCTTGCCTATGATGCCGCTAAGTTCCTCAATATTTACGCCAACTACGGAACAGGTTTCGTGATTCCGTCGAATGATGAACTTTATAATAACCCGATTGCATGGGGCGGATTTAATGCTCTTATTAAGCCTTCTACTTCGCAGGGATTTGAAATTGGTGCCCGTGGAGAAATCGGAAGCTCATTCCATTATGATGTTACCGGTTTTGAAATTCTTTCCGATAATGAATTTTACCGTTACAGTGTGGAAGGAAGAGGAAATAATACCGCTTTCTATGGCAACATTGGGAAAAGCAACAAATGGGGTGTTGAAACATTCGTTTCCTGGTCTCCTGTACGTAACGTTCTTCTCGATGCAGCTTACACTTATTCACACTTCCAGTATACTTCTCCCGACAGTGTAAAGAACCACTGGATGCCGAATTCACCGGAACATATGCTGACAGCTGAAGTTTCTTACAACTTCCTTAAAAACTTTACTGCAACATTGAGTACGGAATGGCAATCAAAATGGTGCATCCAGGTTGATGATTCCATTTACAATCAGTATACAATCGGTCAGACCTACTATCAGAAAGGCAGTGTCCGCAGTTCATGGGTTGATGGATATAATACCTACAGCCTCGATCTGAAATACAACTGGAAACTCGGTTGGCTTAAAGGCGAACTGGGACTGTATGTTAAGAACCTCTTCGACGAACATTACTTCGGATTTACAGAACCGAATAACGGAGTGGATTACAACAGTTTCCAGCCGGCTCCCGGAAGAGAATATTTCGTGAACCTTAAGTTAAGATTTTAACGCTTTTTCGTTTGCCGTTTTCTCGGAAAAGTAGCCTTAGCTGAAAAGATAAAAAGAGCTTTCAACTTATCCCAGAAATCTCCTCCCAGCACAAAAAGGCTGATGATAAACAGAACGTCAATGACAATATTGATGATGATGCGGAGATAAAAATTGTCGGTGACCAGTTGAGGCGCATAGGCCATAATGAAATTCGGGAAAACCGGCAGACAAAACATGACCAGCCCGATATCATAGCGAAGCTGGCTCCCATGATACGGTTTGAAGACGCGGCGGAATACATGCCGCGTCTTTGTTTTTATCCAGAGGTATGTTGGTTTTCCCATGATGGCAACACTTGTAATCTTCAAAACAGGTGCAGCAAGCCAGAAAACGGTAATTATCAGATTCCGGACATGTTGGATATGAGAAAATCCTTGCAGAAACAATCCTGTCGGAAGCATTAGAAATGACAGGATGAAAAGAATGAGTCCGATGTAAAATCTTGAACCAGGATTTTTAGGCAATACCAGGCCTTTGTGTATACCATTCCTCTCCATATCAATCCGTTTAAAATTCCTGAACAGTAAAATATAAAGATAAAACGAATTTCGTTGGGTTAAAAGTACAATGAACCTCATCGCGATAGAGACGCAAGGTATCAAAAAGTAGAAAGGGTGCAGGGGATAAGGGTATTAAAGAAAGAACAAGGCGACACCTCCTACTGCGACGACAGCTCCAATGATCTCCCTTAAAGTGACTTTTTCTTTAAAAATCAGAATGGACGGAGGAATTATCAATACAGGTACTATAGCCATGATGGTCGAAGCAATACCCGTATTCGTATGCTGAACCGCCATAAGAGAAAATGAAACCCCCAGAAAAGGGCCGAAAAAAGCCCCCAAAGTAAGCTGTCCCAGCGCTTTCTTATCAGTAAAAGCATGAAAGACTTCCCTCCATTTTTTCCAGAAAGTAAAAACAACTGAAAATCCAGCTATCCCTGCCATCACCCGGATCTGTGAAGCAGCAAACGGATCATAGTTTCCCATTCCGAATTTACTGAGAACCAATCCGGCTCCCTGACCTAAAGCACCTCCCAATCCCAGCATAATTCCCCAGAACGGGTAAGAAAGTTTTATCTTATGGCCGATTTTCTCATTCTTTTTTCCAGGCTCTCTTTTCAGAACTACCAGCGATACCCCTGCCAGAGTAACCAGCATACCCAGAACGCCTTGAAATGACATTTTTTCTCCCATGATCATCCATCCTATGATAGCAGCCATTGGAGGTGACAAAGCCATCAGAAGCATGGAAATTCTCGCTCCAATCACGACAAAAGCCTGGAACAGGCAAAGATCACCGAATGTAAAACCCACTAACCCGGAAAAAAGAAGATAAAACCAGGTACGTCCGGAAGCATCTGCCGGGAAAAACATTCCTCGGGAAATCCAGCAAAAGATAGATAAAAAGAAAAAGCCAGCAACAAGTCGCAGGAGATTCACTGCCAGTGAGCCCACACGATTGCTGGCCGATGAGAATGCCATCGCTGTAACCGTCCAGCACATGGCCGTAATCAATGCAGCAATTTCACCAAGATGTCCCATATTATTGATCAGTTGGCTCCGGAAAGCCATTCCTGCGGATTCTGAATGGTTTTACCCAACCAGATTTCAAAATGAAGCTCCGTTTTTAAATCGTCCGAATTGGTATGAACCGTCCCGATAACCTGCCGGGTACTGACTTCCTGTCCGTCAGTCACCTTAACATTATCCAGATTGGAATAAACAGTCAGATATTCACCGTGGCGAATGATAACCACTTTGTTCAAATTCGGAAAAGACATGACCCGGCTTACTTTTCCACGAAAAACTGACTTTACCGCCGCACCTTTTTCCGTTGAAATATCTATCCCGTTATTTTTGGTTTTGACATATTTCAATACCGGATGCGGATGCTCTCCGAATGTTCCCGTGATCAGCCCTCTATCAGAAGGCCAGGGCAACCTGCCTTTGTTTGAAGCGAAATTCGTAGAAAGTTGCATCTCTACCGGGGTCAGCATCATTTCAGAGGATGTTTTAACCTTCTTTGCCGTTTCATTTTTACTGGTCCTTGTTTTCATCGCAGAAGCTCTCACTTCAGAAGCAATCAACTTCTGGATTTCAATCTGAAGTTGGGTTGCAGCTTTCTGCTTCTCTTTCAGGGATGCCCTCAGGTCTTTTTCTTTCTTGCTCAGCTCGGCAACATTCCGGTCCTTTTCTTCCTTTTCCTGCGTAAGTTGTACTTTTTCGGATTCTTTTGACTGCATCAACAGGATATTATCCGTCCGGGTTCCTTCCAGTTCTTTCTTTTTATTTGATATTTCAAGCTGCTTTGAGCAGATCAGTTGAGCCTGGGTTCGCCGGTAGGCACTGTATTGCTGGTAATACAGAAGCCGGGCAAAAGCCTGATTGAAATCTTTTGCAGAAAAGATGAACAACAACCGGTTATACCCATTCATGTTTTTGTAAGCATAATAGATCATCCGGGCATATTCTTCCTTCATTTTTTTCTGCTCGACAATAAGCTTAGCAATTTCAAGCTCTTTGACGCTGATCTGACTCTGAATATCATCCGTTTGCTTTGAAATGTTGTCGATCAGGGATTGCCGTTTTTCTATCTGGCGATTCAGGATCGTCAACCGGTTAAGAGAACTCTGACGGTTTTTCTTTGTCTGTTCCAGCAGTGAGTTAGTATAGCGGATATCTTCTTCGATCTGCTTTTTTGAATGCTGGAGCTTTTCTCTGTTGCTGCCCTGACCGGAAAGAAATCCCGGAACCATCAGGAAAAACGCAGTTAACACGTAATAACCGGTTATTCTTAATGATCGGTTCATCTGCGATGCCGGTGAATAACAGGGGAAATCATTTTACTTGACGGTAAGAATCGGGAATCCTGAATGGAAATGCCTGGGGAACATCCACGGAAATCCTGCTGAAATCAATTTTGACATGAATATTATTTGCAGCGAAGATATCAAAAATCATCTCTTTTGGGAAAAGCTGCTCACCAATCTTTTCAAATTCATTATAATCGGCATTCAAACGGATATTGGGCTCACGGATTTCCTTGACGTCTGCCTGGATGATTTTAAAGTTTTCCGGGTTGATCCAGATGTTCTGAATCAGAACATTCAGATCTTCCTCGCTCTTGCGAATGTATTTTTTCAGCTTCCGACGTTCTGCCGTGGAAAGTTTATATACATTTTTATCAACAGATGCCTTGAATTTTCCGTTTTCATAAAAAGACAAGTCATTCCCGGTAAGGAATGACTGCAGCAAATCAAAGTCAACATTGGTACCCAGCAAGCGGTTGACCACATTATAATCGCCCGCAAAATACGTATCATTCATCCGGTTCATGTATTTTACGGAATCCTGGGTAATCGTCACCCGGAAAGCTTCAATATTCAGCATGGGAGAAAAAGAAAGCCATATTAAGCTGTCTTTCCGGATCCGGATCTGCCCGTTGAAACTCGTTTTATTCCTGTTGTTCTTATACTCTGCAGAGAATTTCGCCGTAAACCAATCGTATCTTAATTCATTCTCTTTTAGCTTTTTAAAAAGATAATCCGCCCCTTCCTCTTTCAATGGTGATTTCATCACTTTCCGGGAAGAAGAACAGGAGGAAAAAGAAAATAAAATCGAACAGCCGGCTAATAATAAAAACAGTGTAGTTATGAATCTTCTTTTACTCATAAAGTTTCTTGTCTGCTATTTTTTTATCCAGAAAATCCGAACCGGGCCCTTTTGCTTTGGCTTTCATCCAGAATTCCACTGCCTTTGTTACATTTCCTAACTTATATTGAATATCCCCGTAGTGCTCCATCACTTCAGCGCTGACTTCTTCTTTGTCTTCCAGAGCCCTTTCAACCCAAGGTTCTGCATCAGCATAACGCCCCATCTTATATAAAACCCATCCATAAGTATCCAGGAAGGAAGAGTTGGAAGGTTCCAGGGTGACGGCACGTTTTGCCATCCTTTCCGCCTTATCCAGTTCCATATTCCGGAGAACAAGATAATAAGCATAATTATTCAGGACATAAGCATTATCTCCTTTTGCCTGTAAAGATTTTTCATATGCTTTATCCGATTCTTCGGCATTTTTAAGCGCATGATAAGCATCTCCCATATACATGAAGAACTGAGCCATTAATTCGTCGTTATTGACAACCAGCTTACTTCCTGTAGTAAAATCTTTAACAGCCTGTCCGTAGTCCTTCTTCTGATAGGAACCCAATCCGCTGAACAGATAAGGGAGAGGTTGCTCGGGGAACAGTTCTTTTGATTTTTCGCTGAATTCAATAAGATGGTCGAACTTATTAAGAACAAGATCAAGCCGCATAATCTCTGACCACAGAACAAAATTGCTGCTGTCGTATGTAACGGCTTTGATAAAAACGTCGCGGGCAGCTGAATCGTTTTTATCCTGTTCCAGAAGGTCGCCGTATATGGAATATGACTTTGCTGTATTGGGATGAACGGCAACCAGTATTTTGGCAAGCTCAAAGGCAACGTCTTTATAGTCTTTGTAAAGATCATTCAAGGAATAAAAGGAAAGCAGTACACGCACTTTTGTATCAATATCCAGGTTCGGATTTGAAAAGCCCAGTTTCAATTCTTCAAAAGAACGAGCCTTATCCCCTTTTTTCCTGTAGTAATCCGATAATGTCATGTGAATGTATGGGTTATTCGGATCCGTTTGAATTATTTTATTATAAATATCCAAAGCCTCATCGCTTTTGTTGGCCGACATCAGAAATTCCGCAAGCATGGAAAGGTAGCTGGTATTGTCAGGGTAAGCCCTGACCAGCTTTTCAAGTTCCTCCTGTGCCCGGGGGATATCATTGAGAACAAGAAATATCTTTTCTTTTTGGACAGAAATATCTTCGGATATTCCGGTCAGGTTTTCAATTTTATCGTAAACTTCTATTGCTTCGCGATATCTCTCCGAAATGAGGTACAATGCGGCAAGCTGGTAATAATAATCGACATTGGATGGATACTTTTCGACGATTTTCTCATAAATCCGGATCGACTCTTTATAGTTGGCTTTTGCCTGGTTGACTTCCGCCTGGAAAAGCTGGTACCATATGTTATTTGGATCCAGTTCCGCTGCTTTCTCGCTCAGTTTCAGTGCTTCATCCAGCTCCTTATTGTTGTACAGAATCCTTCCCAATTCAAAATATGCAACCGGATCTTCCGGATATTTGGAAAGATATTCTCTGTATAAAGATTGCGCTTTCTCTATATTTCCTGTTATTTCATTACGCTTTGCATCGATCAGCAGGGCAGGATTTGACTTCCCGTTCTGCAGTATGACAGCCGACGAATGCTTTTGTTTTTTATCCCTGTGCCACAAGCCTCCCTGAACAATAGGAATATTCATCATCATAAAAAACGTGACCAGCCCTATCAGAATTGATTTTTTCATTGGTTTTCTGTTTAATCCGGTAATCTTTTCCGGATTTCTATTTTGACCCGGTATGTCCAAATCCGCCGGTACCTCTGGCCGTTTCAACCAGTTGTTCAACCGGTTCCCATTCAGCCCTTTCATGCCGTGCAATGATCATCTGAGCAATCCTGTCACCGTCCTGAACGATGAAATCATCCTTCGAAAGATTGACCAGAATGACCTTGATCTCACCCCTGTAATCGGCATCAATGGTTCCAGGAGTATTTAACACAGAAACACCCCTTTTTATTGCGAGCCCGCTTCTCGGACGTACCTGTGCTTCGAATCCAACCGGTAATTCAATGAACAGTCCGGTTGGAACTAATGCACGTTCCATGGGTTTCAAAAGAAGTTCTTGTTCAAGATTTGCACGCAGATCCATACCGGCGGAATACTCTGTTTCATAAGCCGGAAACGGATGCCTGGAATGATTGACAATCCGGATTTTCATGTTGTTTTTCAAAGCCACAAAAGTAAGAAAAATAATGATTTAACGGGATTTTGAGAGATGTGGTTTTTCGACCATGTACAGAAATGAAAGGTAAGCCAAAAGAATAAAGGTATTTATTGCAAGCCGGATAATGACATAGTGAGGATGTATTAAAGTGCTCAACAGGTATAATATCACGGCAAGACCCAGGTAAACAAAGAATTTTTTCAGGTTGTACCGTATCGGATAATATTTCTGACCGATCAAATACGAAAGAACCATCATGAATCCGTAACAGATGTTGGTAGCCCATGCCGATCCGATATAACCATGAATAAAATGATCCGGGCTCAGCGGGATCCACCAGAAATTAAGCGCCAGTGTAATGACGGCTCCTATGACGGAAAACCACGCACCCCAGATGGTCTTGGATATCAGTTTGTACCAGATCGAAAGGTTATAATAAACCCCCAGGAAAAGGTTGGCCAGTAATAATACCGGAATTACTCCCTTCCCTCCTCTGACATTCCTGCCGATGAAATAAATAAAGAAATCATCCAGGTAAAGCATCGTGACCAGGAAAATGACCGATACAACAATGATGAAATAATCCATGATCCGGGCATAAACTTTTCGGGCATCTTTTTCTTTGGCCTGGGCAAAGAAGAAGGGCTCCGCAGCAAACCGGTAAGCCTGTACAAAGATGGTCATCAGAATGGATATCTTGTAACAGGCACTATAGATTCCAACCTGTGCTTCAGCAATTCCGGAAGGAAGCAAATAACGCAGCAACAGCCGGTCAAAAGTCTCATTAACAATACCTGCCATTCCGGCAAACAACAGTGGCCAGGCATACAACATCATCTTTTTCCACAAAGCAGGATCCATTTCCCACCGTATTTTTGCCAATTGAGGGAAAAGAAGAATCAAAGTAATTATACTGGCAAATAAATTAGCAAGAAACACATATCCTATGCGGATCTCAGGACGGTAAATAATATGGAAGACTGAAGAAGAGGTACCGGCAAAACCGTGTTTCATCAAATAGGGACAAAGGAGCAGCCAGAAAAGTGTCAGTCCGATATTTGCCAAAATGTTGATCATCTTAATGGCAGCAAACCTTATCGGCTTGTTTTGTGCACGAAGCTTAGCAAAAGGAATAGCTGCCAGCGCATCAAGTCCCAGTATCCAGGAAAACCAGATAACATATTCCGGATGCTTCGGATAACCGATCCATTCCGCAATTGTCCGGGAAAAACAATTCGACAGAATAAGGAATAGAGAGGTGGTAAGGATCAGCGATATCATAGCTGTACTGAATACTTTTTTCTTTATTCCTTCATCCTGCGTAAACCTGAAAAAAGTAGTCTCCATTCCATAGGTCAACACAACCATAAGGAACGAGCAGTAAGCATAGAACACGCTGATTGTCCCATATTCAGCCGCATCGAAAACACGCGTAAGAAGGATTACAAGCAGATATTGGAGAAACCGGCCCAAAATGGTCGGGACACCGTATATGGCAGTTTGACCGGCAAGACGTTTAATAGCGGAAGGCATGAGTTGAATGAAAGTGTAAAAATAATACAATAATTTCTAATTGACCTAATTGATCTAATTGACCTAATCAAATTTCTAATTTCTAATTTCTAATTTCTAAAATATATAATGTTTGAAGCTTTAACGCGTACTGTTGATTAAAATCAAAAA